>JAGRHB010000059.1 GCA_020445245.1 Gammaproteobacteria bacterium | reverse complement strand
AAGCCAAGCTGATCGCCGAGATGCTGGATATGCAGAAGCAGTTCATCGATATCGAGCATGCCAATGGTATCTCCGGCAAAGACTACTACTACTCGCAGGACGGCCTGCTGAAAGACTACCGTGAAGTCTACATGCAGAAGGCAATGCGGGTGGTCGAACTGTCACACAAGATCGTCGGCTCGTCCGCGTTCTGATCCCGGCTCCTCGCCCAAAAGGCCCGCCTCCGGCGGGTTTTTTTGTGCCTTTTTTCCGCACGAACGGCTCAAGTCTGGTGGCCGCCCGCCGATGCCTGAGGAACAAGAAGCATCATCCAGCAAGGGCTGATATGACTGAAACCAGTGCGCACCCTACGCCCGCCACGTTGCGGCGCCTCAGCACCTTGCGCGAGTTGCCGCAGGACGAGCTGCAGGATCTCAGCGACCGTCTGCACATCCACGAAGCCGGCAAAGGCAGCGTGCTGCTTCAGTTGGGCGCTACCGACGAACATACCCTGTACCTGATCGAGGGAAGCTGCCGGCTGGTCGCCGACGACGGTGGCGTCAAGATCATCAACCACACCGATGCTTCAGCCCTGGCTCCCCTGGCCCGGCTGCGCCCAAGCCACTACAAGGTGATCGCCGAATCGGCGGTACGTTACCTGCGGATCGACAGTGACGTGATCGATCAGGCAGTTGCGGCCGCCGACCAGCCCTCGTCCCTCTCTTTGGAGACCTACCAGGTAGAAGAGGAAGACGACCTTGGGCACATGGCCGCGGAAAACCGGCTGACCCTGCATATCTACGAAGACCTCAACGCCGAAAGGTTGTTGCTGCCGACACTCCCCGATGTGGCGATCCGCATCGGCGAGGCGGTCAACGACGAGAACTCGGATGCTCGCAAGGTCGGCGCGGTGATCGAGACCGACCCCGCCATCGCACTGAAGGTGCTAAAGGCCGCCAATAGTGCGCGCTTCGGCGGGATCTCGCAGATAGCGACCGTGACCGAGGCGGTGGCACGGCTGGGGATGCAGAACACGCGCTTCCTGGTGGTTACCTTTGCCTTGCGCGAGCTGTTCCGGACCAATTCCAGACAGCTGGAAAAGCGCATGCATGACCTGTGGGAACACAGCCGGCGGATAGCCGCGCTCTCGCAGGTGCTCGGCGACAAAGTCGGCAAGTTCAATTCCCACGAGGCGCTGCTGGCCGGCCTGGTGCACGATATCGGTGGACTCGCCGTGATCGCCTATGCACGCGATTTTCCAGAGGTGGCCGAAGATCCTGTGGCGCTGGAATCGAGCATCAACGCACTGCGCACCCAGCTCAGCGGCATGATCCTGTCCAAATGGCAGCTGCCGGCCGAACTGGTGACAGCCGCCAAGGAGGCCGAGAACTGGTACCGCAACCGCCAGGGTAAGGCCGACTACGCCGACCTGGTGATCGTCGCCCAACTGCACGAGGGGATCGGCGGCGACATAGACCCGGCGAAGGTACCATCGCTTCAGCGTCTTGGCCTTTCTCCCAGTGAGATCGACCGCGGGCTGGACCTGCTCCACGATGCACACGAAGAGGTGGCGGCAGCAAAACAGCTGTTGACCGGTTAAGCCCCGCTGGCCCCGGGGTTAAGCCGCATAGCCAAGGGCGCCAGTGGCGGATAACATCGGGACCCTGAACGTGGGTACCGGAAATCCGCCACAGGAGCTGTTGGATGTCGCTCGGGAGTACGATCGCAATCGATGCCGCACTGCGCCGACTGGACACAGTCGCCGGCCTCGACGAGGTTCAACTCAACGAACTGGCACAGCTGGTGGAGGTCTTGCAGGCACCGCGCGGGACCTGTCTGCTCAGTCTGGGCAGCAAAGACACACGCGTGCTGTTCCTGCTCGAGGGTGAGCTGAAACTCGAGGCCGCGGATGGGGCCGATCACCTCGTGTGCCACACCGATGCCGCTGCGCTCGGGCCGGTCTCTCGGCTGCGTCCCTCCCGATACAAGGTGACGGCACTGTCGGATGTGCGTTACCTGATGATTGAGCAAAGCCTGCTCGACCGCTTCGTCGAGCACGTGCCGGTCGGCGGTGTGCTGGTCGAAGAGGCACTGCTGGTCGCAAGCGAGCCCAACGAGCTGATCGACGACAGCGCGACCCACCCATTGATGTTCGACGTGTTCGACGATCTCAACCACGGCCGTGTGGTGGTGCCGTCGGACACGGACATCGCCATCCGTGTCGGCCGCGCCCTGCATGCTCAGGGCAGCGACCCAACCGGTATCGCCAATACGCTGGCCGTGTGCCCGGCCATCGCCCTGAAGGTGCTGCGCGCGGCGATGGTCAGCAACCCGAACAGGGGCAAGATCCGCGGTATCAAGGAAGCGGTCGTGCGTCTCGGCAGCGAGCGGGCGATCGAACTCGCGGTCCAGTGTGTGCTGCGCGAATCATTGCGCACTCGCTCATTGGTGGTGCGAAAGCGCATGAATGCCTGGTGGGAAAGGACGATACGGGTGGCTGCGATGTGCAAGGTGCTGGCACGCACGAGTGAACGCTTCGATCCGGAGTACGCCGGCCTCATTGGCCTGCTGCACAGCATTGCCGAACCCGTGCTGCTCGGTTACGCGGACCGGCACAGTGATCTGAGGGATGCCGCCACGCTCGACAATGTGGTGCACGAAAACCGTGCCCAGCTCGCGCGCATCCTGCTGGTCCTGTGGGGACTGCCGAGGGAGGTCGTCGACGCGGCAACGCTTTGCAACCACTGGGCGTACGAGCAGCCGCGTGACGCCGACTACACCGACATCCTGCTGGTCGCACAGTGGCACGCATTGATCGGCGGGCCTCGCAGCCGGCGCATACCTTCGATCGAAGAGATTCCGGCATTCCGGCGGCTCGGCCTGCAGGGCGCGTCGCCCGAACTCAGCCTTAAGATCGTCGAGGCAGGCAACAATGCCATAGACAGGGCGGATCAGCTGCTGGATGCCTGACAGTGACTGCCAGTCGGGTGCAGTGGATCGAGATCAGGGCACCCGATAATTCGACTGCATCATCAGGTCAACGCCGCACTGCAATTTGCTGATCCACTGGATGAACTCGGGCACAGCCTTGCCGACCAGGGGACGGCCGTGCTGAGGGACGATCATTTCGATATCCATGCCCGAAGCCATGTGTGCCCAGAAACGGCATACCTTGTTGCTGTTCATGTAGCGCTTGTGAAAGCCCTCCATATACGACAACAGTTCCTGCAGTCGCTTGGCCGGCTGATCGAGTACCTCGCGCGGGCAAAGGTTGGCCCCGAGATCACCGGAGAACAGGATGCGGCTCTTGGGATCGAAAAACTGGAAATTGCCCTCGGCGTGCAGGAAATGTGCGGGTATCGCTTTGAGTTGAATGCTGCCGAGTTGCAGATTCATCCCTTCATCCGGGATCGGCACAACTCTGCCGGCGAGCTTCCCCGGGCGCGTAAAGTGCGGGATGAAACGCTCCCACAAAGCCGGCACAACGACCTTGCAGTCGGTGCCGACCAGCCATTTGTTCAACGAGGCGACAATGTCCGGATCCTGGTGGGAAGCGACCACATAGTCGAGGCTCTTCACGTTCATGTAGTTGCTGATACCCATGAACAGTGCCGAATAGGTAAGGTCGCCGCCAGGGTCGATCAGCGCAGCATGGTCACTGTCGCAGATCAGGAACTGGTTGGCCTGCACCGCCTCGCCTGTCACCAGATCGCGAAATGCCACACAGACGTGGTTGCCCTTGTTATAAAGTTCCACAGCCATCACTACACCCACTCGACACGACGAACCCCTCGCCCACTGCCAGGCTTTGGCGGCCGCTTGATCGAAATCTTGTGTCGACCCGGCGAGTGCTACCGTGGGCGGATGTGTTCGATGTAGCGCGGCACCTCGCACATGTCCAGGTGAACCGCGCTGCCACTGACGCGGATCACCCGTTCGCCAGCCTTCAAGGTGCAATGTGCATGGCCACGGCTGGCCAGGGGCACCGGGATCATGTCGCGGTAGGTATAGACGTTTTCACCGACGTCACCGCCGGTGCATTCGACCGGAAAATCCGGCAAGGGACTGTCCTCGTCGAGTGCTGCCCCTTCGAACACCAGCGCCCCACTCTGGCGCCAGCGCGTGCGCTCGACCGATCCGGTCATGTTCTTGACGAGGTAGGCGGGGTCGAATTCGATGCGTACTGTGCCGCCATCCACCGTAACCGCGGCGATCCGTGAGCCGGGGAGCTCGATACTGGTACTGTCCAAGGCCTGTCCTCCGCGCTGAAACGACGCCGATTATAGAGCGGCGCGGGCCACGGATGGACGCCCGCTGCGAAGGGTTTACGGGGGTGGGCTCAACTGGCCTCGCGATGATCGTCTTCGAGGCCGAGCTCCTTGATCTTGCGCGTCAGGGTATTGCGCCCCCAGCCGAGCAGGCGAGCGGCATCCTGTTTGCGCCCGCCGGTAAATTCCAGCGCGGTTTCTATCAGGATGGTCTCGAACTCCGGCATCACCTGATCCAGCAGCGCAACCCGACCCGAGGCCAGGCTGTTGCGGATCCAGCCTCGCAGCGTCGCGCGCCAGTCGCCGTCGGTGGCCTGCGGGTCGCGTTCGCGGTGCAATTCCGGCGGCAGGTCTTCGACATGTATCTCGCGCCCGGAGGCCATCACGGTCAGCCAGCGCGCGGTGTTTTCCAGCTGGCGGACATTGCCGCGCCACTCCAGCGTCTTGAGCTCGTTGATGGTATCTGGCATCAGGGACTTGCTTTCGACCCCTAGCTCGCGGGCCGCGCGCTGCAGGAAGTGGTCCATCAGCAGCGGGATGTCCTCGCGGCGTTCCCGCAGGGACGGCAGGTGCACGCGGATCACGTTGAGGCGGTGGAACAGGTCTTCGCGGAAACGCCCCTCGACCACCAGCTTTTCGAGGTCCTGATGGGTCGCGGCAATGATACGGACATCCGCTTTCACCGGTTCGTGGCCGCCCACGCGGTAGAACTCGCCGTCGGCCAGCACGCGAAGCAGGCGTGTCTGCAGCTCGGCCGGCATGTCACCGATCTCGTCGAGGAACAGGGTGCCGTGGTTGGCCTGCTCGAAGCGCCCGATGCGGCGCGCCTGCGCCCCGGTAAAGGCACCTTTTTCGTGACCGAACAGCTCCGACTCCAACAGGTCGCGGGGGATGGCAGCCATGTTCAAGGCGATGAACGGACCGTTGGCGCGCGGGCTGTGCTTGTGCAGGGCGTGCGCGACCAGCTCTTTTCCAGTCCCGGACTCGCCGTTGATCAGGACCGTGATGTTGGATCTGGCCAGTCGTCCGATAGCGCGAAACACCTCCTGCATTGCCGGTGCCGCGCCGATGATCTCGGTGGCGGCGACGGTCTCATGCGCGGCACTGGCGCGCGCTTCCCGTCGCAGCTTGCATGCGCGCTGTGCCTGGTCGACCGCCTCGTCGATGTCGAACGGCTTGGGGAGGTATTCGAAGGCGCCGCTGTGATAGGCCGACACTGCGCTGTCCAGGTCCGAATGCGCGGTCATGATGATGACCGGGACATCCGGATGCTTCTGCTTGATCTTCTCCAGCAACGTGAACCCGTCCATGCCCGGCATCCGCACGTCGGAAATGATCGCTTCGGGCTGGCCGCGTTCGAGGGCTTCGATCACGCCGTTCGCGTTGGAGAAACAGGTGACCTGCATCCCCGCCTTGGTGAGGGCCTTCTCAAGCACCCATCGGATCGAGCGGTCGTCGTCGATCACCCATACCTGGTTGGTCTCAGTCACGGGGGCCAAGCTCCTTGCTGCTCCACTCGGTGGTGATTTGCTCACCGACCGGGAGATAGATGGTAAAGACGGTTTCACCCAGACGGCTGTTGCATTCGATCAGGCCACGATGCTGGTTGATCAGCGATTGCGCGATCGACAGCCCAAGCCCCATACCGCCGGTCCCCGCGGTGACCATCGGCAGGAACAGCGTATCGGCGATCTCCGGCGGGATCCCAGGGCCGTCGTCGATGATGTCGATCTTGGCCGCCAGGCGGTAACGTTCATTGCCGATGGTCAGCTGCCGCTGAATTCGGGTGCGCAGTGTCACGGTGCCTGAATCGTCGAGTGCGCGCGCCGCATTGCGCACTATGTTCAACATCGCCTGGATCAGCTGGTCATGGTCGCCGATCAGTTCCGGGATGCTCGGATCGTAGTCACGGATGATGGTCAACCGCTCCGCTGTTTCGGCAAGCACCAGGGAACGCACGCGCTCGAGGACATGGTGGATATTCACCGGCTCATAGCTCGGCCGTCGATTCGGCCCGAGCATCCGGTTGACCAGTTCCTGCAGGCGGTCGGCCTCCTGGATGATGATATGGGTGTATTCCTTGAGCTCGGCGCTTTCGAGTTCGCTTTCGAGCAGTTGCGCCGCACCGCGCAAACCGCCCAGCGGGTTCTTGATCTCGTGCGCCAGGCCGCGCACCACGTCGCGGCTGAGCGCCTGCTGTGTGAGCAGTCGCTCCTCGCGGGAGATGCGCAGGTGGTGATCGATCTGCTGCAGCTCGACGATAGTGATCGGCTTGCCGTGCTCGTCGAGCACCGGCGTGACCGTGCAGTCGACGGTCACCTCGCTGCGTTCGTTGCGCAGCACCACACCACGCTTGGTGATCGGCGACCCGATCGCGGCCGCACGCACCAGGTCGACAACGGCCTCGCCGTGGCACGACATCCAGGCGGATGGCAGTTCACCGACGATATGTTTCGCACTGACCGCCAGCACCATCTCGGCCATCTGGTTGACGTAACTGACACGCAGGTCCGCATCGAATACGACGACAGCGATCGCGAGGTTGTCGAGAACGGTGGCTGATAGCTGCGTTGTGGGCATCATGGAGACCTGCATACTTACGACTTAGCAAGGTTTGGGCCAGCCTGTGACGCATCAACTGTCACACAGACGCTTGTTTTTCCGTCGTCAAATCAAGGGCTTGTCTGTGGATTGTGTCATATGCGCTGTTTCAGGGCGCACCATTTCCGCGCCCGTGCACTATTCTAGTGCGCGGTGCAAATCTTGCGATGGAAATGTACCCCCGGTCAGGGATTGTACTTGGGCGTGAAGGCGGGGTTGGTCTTACCCGGCGTGCTGGAGATCCCTCCGGCTTTCGGCTTGTAGTCCGCCGGTGAGGATGGCCCATAACCCGGCTGTGCGGGTGGCACGTACGGTGGGGTGGGTTCTGCCGGGGGAGCGATCGGCTGTTCCGGTACCGGCTTCTTCGGCGGGTCGTAGACACTGCTCTGTCGCATGGTAAAGCGTGTCGCCGATGACTCGATCAGTTGCCGGCCGCCGGCATCGAAGACCGCTGCCTTCAGGGTGTGGCTGCCACGTTCGACACCGCTGAGGTCGATCGCCGGACCGTCGAAACCGCCCGGTACCGCATTGCCGTCCAGGTACAGCGTGATCGAGTGATTTTCCTGAAGTGGCGGTACGAGCGCGATGGACACTGGCACCTTGCCTTCGTTGTTTCGCACCGTCCCGCCGCCCGTAGGTTGTACGATTTGGATCGACTCGTAGCGTACGAACGGAGCGGCGGTGCCGCGCACTGCACTTTCCTGTGCCGGGTTGGACTGCACCTGGCGCGGTGCATAGCTCGAATAGGGCGGCAGTTTGACCTGTTGTGGACACTCGGATGCGGCAACGTCGGCGTAGCTGACGCTGCCGTCCGGCTCGACGGTCTTGCAGATTACTGCCTGGGCAAATCCGGGCAGCAGTAACAGGGTCAAGGTGATGAGTTTGATCATGCTGCAAGCATAGTGCAGCGCCTGTCCTGTGGCGACTGGGAAAATGTGATGTGCCGGACAGAACCGCCGTCCCGCAGCAACAAAAAACCCCGCCGTTTGGCGGGGTCTGTGTCGAGCGCCGGGACGGCGCTCAGAGGCTGTAGTAAAGATCGAATTCCACCGGGTGCGTGGTCATACGCAGCTGGGTGACCTCGTCCATCTTCAGCCTGATGTAGGCGTCGATCAGGTCGTCGCTGAACACACCGCCGGCCTTCAGGAAGTCACGGTCTGCATCGAGATGCTCCAGCGCCATGTCCAGGCTGTGGCATACGGTCGGGATACCCGCCGCCTCTTCCGGCTCGAGGTCGTACAGGTCCTTGTCCGCCGCGTCGCCGGGGTGGATCTTGTTCTGGATACCGTCCAGGCCGGCCATCATCATCGAGGCGAAGGCCAGGTAGGGGTTGGCGGTCGGGTCCGGGAAACGCACTTCGACACGACGGCCCTTCGGGCTCGACACCCACGGAATACGGATCGAGGCGGAGCGGTTGCGAGCCGAGTACGCCAGCATGACCGGGGCCTCGAAGCCGGGGACCAGACGCTTGTATGAGTTGGTCGAGGCGTTGCAGAACGCGTTCAGGGCACGTGCATGTTTGATGATGCCGCCGATGTAATACAGCGCGGTCTCGGACAGGCCGGCATACTGGTCACCGGCGAAGATGTTCACCCCGCCCTTGGCCAGCGACTGGTGAACGTGCATACCGGAACCGTTGTCACCGACCATCGGCTTGGGCATGAAGGTCACGGTCTTGCCGTAGGCGTGTGCGACGTTCCAGGTGGCGTATTTCTGGATCTGCACCCAGTCGGCACGCTGCACCAGCGTGGAGAACCGGGTACCGATCTCGCACTGGCCGGCGGTTGCCACTTCGTGGTGATGCACTTCGACCGGCACACCCATCTCTTCCATGGCGTCGCACATGGCGCCGCGCAGGTCATGCAGGGAATCGACCGGCGGGACCGGGAAATAGCCGCCTTTGACGCCCGGCCGGTGACCGATGTTGCCGTCTTCGTAGACGCGCTCGGAGTTCCACTCGGCTTCCTGCGAATCGATCTTGACCATGCAGCCGGACATGCTGACGCTCCAGCGCACGTCGTCGAACACGAAGAACTCGGGCTCAGGACCGAAATACGCCGCATCGGCAATGCCGGTCGAGGCCAGGTAGGCCTCGGCGCGCTTCGCCACGGAGCGCGGGTCACGGTTG
>JAGRHB010000598.1 GCA_020445245.1 Gammaproteobacteria bacterium | reverse complement strand
GTTGATAAGGCTGAATATCTGATACCTGCCCATCCTCACCAATACTGATTTGCACATCGGTTGAACTGAATGTAATGGCACCACGATTTTCTCTGGCAACCGCCATCACTTTGTATAAATCGTGCATGGTGTCTATTGCAGGAGAGACTGTTTCATCCCATTTTGTTGGTTTTTCACCTTCCAATAAATAGTTCCAGCATTGTTTGTAAGTGATTCGGGCATGAGAGTGCATCACGCCCCGATAGAATTTATACGACTCAATTTGCCCGGCAGAATTGATTTGCATATCACAAACCATGCACATGCGATCGACATGGGGATTGAGCGAACAAATGCCATTCGACAACTCAAGTGGCAACATCGGAATCACTTTTCCGGGGAAATAAACCGATGTTCCTCGTTTATAGGCCTCTTTATCGATTTCGCTATTCGGCGGAACATACTTGGAAACATCCGCAATGGCGACCAATAAATTCCAGCCTTTATCGTTTTTCTTTGCATAAACCGCATCGTCAAAATCTCTGGCATCTTCTCCATCAATCGTTACCAAAGGTGTTTCTCGCAAATCGACAACATCTTCGGTAATATCTTCTTCGGTGACATGATTCGGAATGTAAGAAAC
>JAGRHB010000597.1 GCA_020445245.1 Gammaproteobacteria bacterium | reverse complement strand
GCTTGTGGGTGTCCGTTGAACGCAAACCCGATCCCCAACAGGCAATGGACTTACCGCCAGCACCGGACGTGCCTAAACAGCAACAGGACAATAGAGACGACCGCAGTGGCGTCTATGTTCACCATGAACAGCTGAGCCGAAAGGGTCGGTGAGGCAGGCTGTTGGTGAAGCCTTTGATCGAAGGCAATGCGCAGTACAAGTCCAAGCCGCCGCGTTACCACACACCTTCCCGGAAGGCGTGATTCGGCCAGTTCTGGCGGCTCCGCTGCAAGTCCACAAACGTCTCTTGGTCGGCCTTATGTGGAGCTCAACATAAGGCCGATCAACGGACGGCCGCGTTGCCGAAGAGGAACGGGTGTCTTAGTAGCTAAACTGTAGTAGTCGGGACTTGATCTGACAGTTACCGATTTCGATGGCGTGACTGTCAGGTCAAATTCAGCCTACGGATTTTTCCTGCCAGATTTGTTTGCCGTCTTCCAACGTGGCCATTGGCGTGCGGCCACAGCACATCTTTCCCTGATGTGTTCGTTCCTGATTGTAGTACAGCAGCCACTCGTCGAGGTCGTGCTGCAGGCTCTCCATGTCGCTGTAGATCTTCTTCCTGAAGGTCACCTGGTAAAACT
>JAGRHB010000596.1 GCA_020445245.1 Gammaproteobacteria bacterium | reverse complement strand
AGGAGCTCACCAAGGAGCTGCTGTCGTCCTGCGGCGTGCCGGTGCCCGAGGGCCAGACCGTCAAGACGGCCGCCGAAGCCTGGGAAGCCGCCCAGGACATCGGCCTGCCGGTGGCCGTGAAGCCGGTGGATGGCAACCACGCGCGCGGCGTGTCGCTCAACCTGAACACCCAGGCCGAGGTCGAGCAGGCCTTCACCGCCGCCGAGGCCGAGGGCTCCGACGTGATCGTCGAGCGCTTCATCCCTGGCCAGGAGCACCGCCTGCTGGTGGTCGGCGGCAAGGTGGTGGCCGCGACCCGCGGCGAGATCACCCGCGTCAGCGGCGACGGCCGTTCGTCCGTGGCACAGCTGATCGACCTGCAGGTCAACAGCGACCCGCGCCGCGGCGCCGAGGAGCAGTTCCCGCTCGACATCGTGCGTGTGCACGACAACGCCGTCACCCAGCTCGAGCTGGCGCGCCAGGGCCTCACCGCCGACAGCGTGCTGCCCATCGGCCAGAGCGCCGTGGTCGAGCGCACCGGCAACCTGTGCGTGGACGTGACCGACCAGGTGCACCCCGACGTCGCCTACTTCGCCACCCTGGCCGCCCGCGTGGTCGGGCTGGACGTGGCGGGTGTCGACCTG
>JAGRHB010000595.1 GCA_020445245.1 Gammaproteobacteria bacterium | reverse complement strand
CAATGCATGAGCGGCTTATTGCAGGTGGCGTTCGGGTTCTAAGCTCTGGAGACTATACAGCAGGCCAACGCCGGTAAATACGGTTGCCGCCCGGGAGTCCGCGAATTCGCCTGCGGTTCGCGTCTCCACTTTGCTAACTCTGCGGAATCTGCAGAAAAGGCAAAACGTACTGGCCGAAGCGTTTCCTGGCGCGGTGGCTCAAGGGGTCGTCCTGGTGAAACCGTGAAAAATGAATGCGCTAAGTTTCGGGTAAAACCAAAAGGCTGCGCAAATCAGGGCGTTAAGATCGCGTGGAAAGGGATTTGAACTCGCTTCGATTTTCGCAGCGGTCGAGAACCGATTCTCGGATGTGAACAGACTGCGAAAAGGGGGCGCGACGCGCATACCCGAAATTCAACGGATCCCCACCGAATCCCCACATAGTCTCCAGGCAGTCCGCAGGTACCGCCAGTCTCCTGTGCCTAGGATTCCCCCATCGCAACGGCACCTGAGTGTGAGGCCAGAACCCTTGCAAGTCCGTCACGGTCGAGCCGCTCGCGACAGTTTCTGCAGGATTTACAGTGGATAAATCCAAGTTTCAGCACCACCCTTCGAGGTAAGAAAAAATGAAAAAGCTATTTGTGA
>JAGRHB010000594.1 GCA_020445245.1 Gammaproteobacteria bacterium | reverse complement strand
GGCCTCGTCGTCACGCACGAGGACATTACCGAGCGCGAGCAGGCCAACGAACGCATCGCGCATATGGCGATGCACGACGAACTGACCCAGCTCGCCAATCGCGCGCTCTTCCTGCATACGCTCGCGCATCTGCGCGGCCAGATCGGGCGCGGCTGCGCGGCGCTTGCGATCATCCTGCTCGACCTCGACGATTTCAAGCCGGTCAACGACGGTCACGGCCATGCGGCGGGCGACTGCATCCTGCGCGAGGTTTCCGCGCGCCTCGTCCAGGCCGCTCCGCAGGCTCATGTCGTCGCCCGGCTCGGCGGCGACGAATTCGCCATCGCGCTGGGCTTGAACGCGCAAGACGAGGTCGACGTCGTGGCTCTGGCGGCGCGGATCGTGGCGGCGATCCGCGAGCCCTACGCCTGGCAAGGCCAGGTACTGGAGATCAACGCCTGCGCCGGCGTCGCCGTCATTGCCGAGCCCGAGGTTTCGACCGACGACATGCTGCGGCGCGCCGACCTCGCGCTCTACGCCGCCAAGGCGGAAGGCACGGGCGTCTGCCGCCTTTTCGAGCCGCATATGGAGCTCGAGGCCCTCACGCAGCGCGCGCTCGCCGCCGATCTCGCCCGGGCCATCGCGGA
>JAGRHB010000593.1 GCA_020445245.1 Gammaproteobacteria bacterium | reverse complement strand
CCATTGCCGATTTTCCATCAGCGGCACGCCGGAGGAATACTCGCCGGGTTCGCGAATGGAGTGCGTCACCAGGCTCATGGCAGTGATCGTAACGCGGTCGCACACTTCCAGGTGACCCAGCACGCCGGCACCACCGCCGATCAGGCAGTGGCGGCCGATCCGAGCGCTGCCCGCCACTGCGGAACAGCCGGCCATGGCCGTGTGGGCACCAATGTGGACGTTGTGACCGACCTGGATCTGGTTGTCCAGCCGGACGTCCTCCTCGAGTACGGTGTCCCCCAGCGCGCCGCGATCGATACAGGTGTTGGCGCCGATCTCGCAGTCATCACCGATGCGGACGCCGCCCAGTTGCGGCACCTTGCGCCAGCGTCCCGCCTCGGGCACCAGGCCAAAGCCATCGGCGCCGATGACGACGCCTGGATGCAACAGCACCCGGCGGCCCATGCGCACCCGCTTCACCAGCGTTACCCTGGCCACCAGTCGGCAACCCTCGCCCAGTTCGCAGTCCGGACCGATCACGCTGCCAGCACCAATGTGACAACCGGCGCCGATGCGACTGCGCGGGCCGATCTCCACAAAGGGGCCGATGGTGGCACCGGGATCAACCTGAGCCGATGGATCAATCG
>JAGRHB010000592.1 GCA_020445245.1 Gammaproteobacteria bacterium | reverse complement strand
GACTGTTCTGGCTGACCGCGATCCTCGCGCTTCTCGGCTTGCTGGTGATCCATACGATTACCCCGGACCCGGTCGAAAGCCGTGTGCATCGCGATGCCGAGCCGGTGCCTGAACAACTCGGGCAGGTGTTGCGAGACCGGCAGTTGCTGCGCCTCGACGCCGGTATCTTCTTGCTGCACATGATTCTGACGGCGTTGTTCATAGCGGTGCCGCTGGCGTTGCGCGATCAGGTCGGCTTGCCGGGCGGCGAGCACTGGAAGGTGTATCTGCCGGTGATGCTGTTGTCGATTCCCGCCATGGTGCCGTTCGTGATCCTGGCCGAGGCCAAGGGTCAGATGAAGGCGGTGTTCCTGGGGGCGGTTGCGGTCATCGGTTTGGCGCAGCTCGCGCTGGCGTGGTCGCATTCCGGTATCTGGTGGATCGGGGCGGTGTTGTGGGTCTTTTTTTCCGCCTTCAATATCCTCGAAGCCACCTTGCCGTCGCTGATTTCGAAAATGGCCCCGCCGGACAAGAAAGGTTCGGCGATGGGCGTGTATTCGAGCGGGCAGTTCCTGGGGGCGTTCCTGGGTGGTGCCCTGGGTGGGGTGATGCTCGGTCAGTTCGGAGTGACCGGAGTGTTCGCACTGA
>JAGRHB010000591.1 GCA_020445245.1 Gammaproteobacteria bacterium | reverse complement strand
ACCGGGCAACGCGACCTGAAGCTGGCACCGGATGCGCGCAGCGGCTTTGAACTGGTCATGCTGCGCATGTTGGCGTTCCGCCCCGACGGCGTGAACACAGGTGCTGATGTCGGCGCCGGCGCACAGCGTCCCGCGGCGACCCGGTCCGGCCATGCACCGGAAGCACCACCGGCGGAACGGGATATGCCTGCCGCGAGCGAAGTTTCGGGTGCCCCTGAGGCCGCGCGGCAGTCGCCGCAGGGGGGGGCCGCCAACGATCTGAGCGACTGGCATGGCCTCGTGCGCCGGCTCGGGCTCAAGGGCATGACGGCGCAGCTTGCTGACAACTGCGTCCTCGACGGCTGGGACGGCAAGGCACTCTCGCTCATGGTCGATCCGGTGTGCCGGGGCCTGATCGGCAGCCTCGCCGAGCGTCGGCTGCAGGAGGCGATCAGCGAGGCAGTCGGTCACACGGTATCTCTGCAGTTGCAGGTGCAGGAAGCAGAGGAAGAGACACCGGCGCAGCGCGAGGCACGCGAGAAGCGCGAGCGCCATGAGGCGACGGCCGCCGACATCGCCGGCGACCCCTTGGTGCTGGCGTTGCAGGATACTTTTGACGCCGAGATCGTGGCTGATTCGATCCGTCGTA
>JAGRHB010000590.1 GCA_020445245.1 Gammaproteobacteria bacterium | reverse complement strand
CACCGTGGTCATCATGACCAGCAACATTGGCTCGCCGCTGATCCAGGCCATGGCCGGCCAGCCTTATGAAGAGGTCAAGGACGCCGTGTTCGGCGAGCTGAAGAACCACTTCCGGCCGGAGTTCCTGAACCGAATCGACGAGATCGTGGTGTTCCACGGCCTGGACGCCAGCCAGATCGGCGAGATCGCCAAGATCCAGCTCAAGACGCTGGGCGAGCGGCTCGCCAGGATGGACCTGCACCTCAAGGTGTCGGACCAGGCGCTGGCCGAACTGGCCAAGGTGGGTTTCGACCCGGTGTTCGGTGCGCGGCCGCTCAAGCGGGCGATCCAGCAACGCATCGAGAACCCGCTGTCCAGGGATCTGCTGGAAGGCAAGTTCCCGCCCAAGAGCGAGATCGACGTCAGCGTCGATCCGATCAAGGAGCCGGGGGTGTTCCAGTTCAGCGCCGGGAAGGCAGCGAAGGCCGCGGCCTGACAAGGTTCACATGGGGCCGGTGCCCCGCACCGCCCATGAAGCGGGCTGCGTTGCGACGCAGCCCGTTTTTTCTTGGCGGGTCGATCCGCTGTTTGCTATTGGATCAGTAGCTGTCCGCGCCTTCCATTCCTGGGCTGGAGGCATATTTCCTCAT
>JAGRHB010000589.1 GCA_020445245.1 Gammaproteobacteria bacterium | reverse complement strand
AAAAGAGCGGCGCGGATTCCCTCGCGTGTGCGCAGCGCCATTTCGATATCGCGCGCGGTTTCGGATCGGGCGCAGATAAGCAACAGTTTGTCGCCACGCAGTTGGTGAAGTTTCTGTATCAGCCAGTCCAGCCGGGGATCGAACTGCCACCAGGGCTGCGCTTCCCGCCCGCGGTCGGCGGCCTCCGGTGTAAGGCGGTTTGCAATAGGAGTATCGGAGGATTGCAGGGCAGTCCGGTACTGTGCCGGTAACGGCAGCGGGTAGTGGTGCAATTCTCGTTTTGGGAATCCCCGGATCCGGGCCCGGCTGTTGCGGAACAGTACGCGTCCGGTTCCGTGCCGATCCAGGAGGCGATCGATCAGCGCGACTCTGGCGCCGCTGCGCACCGCCCCGCAATCACTCGACTCTTCAGCCAGCGGCTGGGCCGCCTCGGAAGCGCCAAGTGTCTCTCTTATCCGTGCCCTGGTTTCAGCGGACAGCGGCCTGTCTTGCAGCAGTTTTTCCGACAAATCGGCGATTGGCGCAAAGCGGCGCTCCTCCTCCATGAACGAAGCCAGGTTGTGAAACCGGACCGGGTCGAGCAATCTCAGGCGGGCAAAGTGTCCACTGCGGCCCAGCTGCTCCGGCGT
>JAGRHB010000058.1:5181-8983 GCA_020445245.1 Gammaproteobacteria bacterium | reverse complement strand
TCACAGTGCTCGCGACTCACCATATCAAGCCGGGCAAGGAGAGTGAATTCGAGGATGGCGAGGTGCAGACCATGGAGATGCTCAAGGAGACCGCCGGCGTGGTCGGCTACCAGATCCTCAAGCGCGTCGGCCTGTCGACCCTGGGCAGCGGCCACGCGACCGTCGAGTCGCTGATGGAGGACCTCAAGGACAGCTCCGGCAGCAAACTCAGGCGCACCGCCGAGGTGTGGGAGGGCTACACCATCCCGGCCGAATACCTGACGATGGTCGAATTCGAGGACCTTGCCTCCGCGCAGGGCGGCATGCCGCACGTCAACGTCAAGCCGTCGATTCTTTTCGTGCATGGCCCCAAGGTGCTGAACAACTGTCTGACCATGCCTACCGTGCGAATATCCGACACGATGTTCCGCGAGCACAGCTACCGCGAGATGCTGCAGGGCGTGAAATAGCCGGCAGCCCCCAGCCGGCCCATGGCGGCGGGCCGCATTCAGGGGATGTGCGACTCCAGTGAGAAACGCGCCCCGGCATCAATCGCCAAGCGGTCACGCAGTGTCGGCAGGATACTTGCGAGTTGCTGCGGCAGTGTCCACGGCGGATTGATCACGTAGACACCGCTGCCATACATCCCGCTGTCGGTCGGTTGCCGTACCTGCAGCTCGACCTGCAGCCATGCCGGCGCCCCAAGACGTCGAAACCGCTCGCGCATCACCTGCACTTCATTACGGCGCAGCAGCGGATACCAGAGCACGTAGGTGCCCTGCGCGAATCGCTTGAGCGCTGCGTTCAGGGCCTCTTCGACACGACGGTAGTCGGCCTTCACCTCGTAGGGCGGGTCGATCAGTATCACCGCCCGCCTGGTCGGCGGCGGAAGGATGCCGACCAGGCCGGCGAAACCATCCTCGCCACGCACCTTCACCTGCCTGCCGGCGGCCTTGACCCCGGCCTGCAGTGCCCGCAGATCGGCCGGGTGCATCTCGAACAGCAGCATCCGGTCTTCGTCACGAATCAGCGATCCGGCCAGCAAAGGCGATCCGGGATAGATCCGCAAGTCTGGCCCGCTGTTGAACTTACGCAATGCGGCCAGGAACGCCACCAGCGCGGGCGGCAACTGTGACTGCTCCCACAGACGCCCGACCCCTTCGAGGTACTCGGCGTTCTGCGCCGCCTGCGACCCTTTGAGATCGTATTGCCCCGCCCCGGCGTGCGTATCGATGTACCAGTACGGTTTGCCCTTTTGACCGTAGTACGAAAGTATCTCGAACAGCACATAGTGCTTCAGAACATCGGCATGGTTGCCGGCATGAAAGGCGTGACGATAGCTCAGCATGTTGGAGACCGGTCAGATGAAGGCCGGCATCCTAGCATCCCGCTGCGCCTGTACACGGAACACCGCGCATAACATCAAAACAGGTCCACGCTTCCGCTTCCGCCCGTGCTCTGGTCATCGATGTCGGCAAAATCGACACTGCGGTTGCGCCCGTTCTCCTTGGCGAAGTACAACGCCCGGTCAGCCTGGTCTACCAGGCTGGTCGGCAGCACATTCTCAGCGCAACCCACATATCCGATACTCACGGTGATGCTACCGACGCCGGGGAAGTCATAGTTCTCGACGATGTTGCGGAAGCGTTCGAGGGCAATCCTTGCCCGATCCGGGCGGGCCGCACACAGCAACACCACGAACTCTTCGCCACCGAACCTGAACAGGTCGTCGGTGTAGCGAAACGAACGCTCCATCAGGCGGGCGAAATGAATCAGCACCTCGTCACCGTAAAGGTGCCCCAGGGTGTCGTTGACGCGCTTGAAATGGTCGATGTCCAGCACGGCGAGGGTCAACGCATGATTCGGTTGCTCGCGTGCACGCCGGCTGGCCAGCTCGAACAAAACGGCAAAGGTCTGGCGATTGAGCAGGCCGGTCAACGCGTCGCGTTCGCGGCTGTCCATCAGCCTGACGAGGTTGCCGTATATCTCGATAACCTGCAGCAACTTGGCGCGCAACCAGGGATCCACCGGTACCTTTTCCAACACGACCAGGCGCAGCGGCCCGATCTCGCCCGACAGCGGAATGATCAACAGTCCGGACTCGCCGTCTTCTGACTCGATGGCAGCCGGCTGCAGGGTTCGAATGACACCCATCAGGTCGAGCACACGGTCGCGCTTCTCCAGGCGCTGTCCAGTGTCGTCGAAGCGGCGGATGCTGATATCGTCAGGCCCGATGTCGGACTGTGCCTTGCCTGTTGCGCTGCGGCCAAATACATCGAGTACCGAAACCTCGGTTCCAGGGGACATCTCGCGCAGGCTGCCGATCAGGTGCCGCGTCAGCGCGATACCGTCGCTCTGCCGGCTCAACCCTACGACAGTGCTGAGTTGTTCGAAACCATCGTTGGTCATAGGTCTCCCTCGACTTGCTAACGGCGCGTCGACGTTGCGCTTTAGTTCCGGGCGCGCAGTCCAGCCGCGCATCCGGCGGCCGGCGCCGGCACCGCCGGTGCGCTATCCCTTCGTGGCCGACCGTTCACTCAAACGGCCACGTCGATCGACGATCGTCGATGAATCTGATCGAAACTATCACTTTTCATCGCCACCCCGTTGCAGCTTATAACAATGGCAAGCTTGGATTTGCGGGTGGCAGTCAATGCCCATTCTCAACGAGATTCGCTTCGACAACGTGCGCGGCGACCTGTTCGGCGGCGTGACGGCAGCCATCATCGCACTGCCGATGGCGCTTGCCTTTGGCGTGGCCTCGGGCGCCGGGCCGGCGGCCGGGCTGTACGGCGCCGTGCTGGTCGGCCTGTTTGCAGCGCTGTTCGGCGGCACCCCGACACTGATCTCGGAACCGACCGGGCCGATGACCGTGGTTATGACGGCCATCATTGCCCACCTGGTCGCGGCCAATCCCGAGCAGGGTATGGCCATGGCGTTCACCGTCGTGATGCTGGCCGGAATACTCCAGATGGTCTTCGGTGCACTCAAACTCGGGCACTACGTGACCATGATGCCGTACACGGTGATCTCGGGTTTCATGACAGGGATCGGCATGATCCTGATCGTGCTGCAGCTCGGTCCTTTCCTGGGCCACGCAACACCGCCGGGCGGCGTTATCGGTACGATCGGGGCGATTCCGGCAATGATCGCGGACATCCAGCCCGCCGAAACTGCACTTGCAATCTTCACCTTCGGCCTGATCGCGCTGTTCCCCAAGCGTCTGATCAGGCTGCTGCCACCGCAACTGCTCGCACTGGTCGCCGGCACGCTGCTCTCGGTCTTCCTGCTCGCCAACGTGGACATCCGGCAGATCGGCGAGATACCTACCGGCCTGCCCGCACTGCAGATGCCGGTGTTCACCGCATCACAGTGGCAGCTGATGGTGATCGACGCCGCGGTACTTGCGGTACTCGGCAGCATCGACGCCCTGCTGACCTCGGTGATCGCCGAGAGCATGACCCGCAAGGAACACAGTTCGAACAAGGAGCTGTTTGGCCAGGGTATGGGCAACCTCGCCTCCGGCCTGTTCGGCGGCATCCCGGGCGCCGGGGCGACCATGGGCACCGTGGTCAATATCCAGACCGGTGGCCGTAGCGCCCTTTCCGGGCTGACCCGCGCCCTGCTGCTTATGGTCGTCGTGCTCTGGGCGGCACCGCTGACCTCACACATCCCTCTCGCAGTACTCGCCGGCATCGCGCTCAAAGTCGGCGTCGACATCATCGACTGGTCGTTCCTGCGACGTGCACACCGGGTATCTTCCAAAGCGGCGATGATCATGTACGGCGTGATCGCGTTGACGGTGTTCGTCGACCTGATCACC
>JAGRHB010000058.1:0-5082 GCA_020445245.1 Gammaproteobacteria bacterium | reverse complement strand
GCACACCGGGTATCTTCCAAAGCGGCGATGATCATGTACGGCGTGATCGCGTTGACGGTGTTCGTCGACCTGATCACCGCGGTGGCACTTGGAGTGTTCGTCGCCAATGTACTGACGATCGAACGCATGGTCAGGCTGCAGAGCCGTTCGATGAAGACGATCGAACACCGGGATGTGTCGAACGACCTTACCCATGACGAGCAGACCCTGCTGCAGCAAGCGAAGGGCCGAATACTGGTATTCGCGCTCGGCGGACCGCTGATCTTCGGAGTCGCCAAGGCAATCTCACGGCAGCATGCGGTACTTCCTGATCACGAGATACTGATTCTGGACTTCAGCGAGGTGCCGGTGCTCGGTGTCTCGTCGTCGCTGGCACTGGAGACGATGATCCTGGAGGATCTCTCCCAGAAACATCCGGTGTTCATAGTCGGCGCCGAAGGAGATGTGCTCCAGCGACTCAAGACACTGGGCCTGATCGACGCGCTACCCGTGGAATACATTGTCACCACGCGCCAGGCGGCCCTGGAAAAGGCGACACAACTCCTCGAACGCAGCCACAGCGGCGACCGTGCTGGCGCCCCACCGGTCGGCGCCAGCCGGGAAGTGGCGGCATGAACAGGATGCGCCACCGGTTACCGATGAATCCCGACAGACCCATAGATCATAGATCCGCATCTATCGCGTCCTCGCCCATTTCCTATTTCCGCTGCACGAGTTCACTGACTAGTCTTGACTCTCGAAGCGACAGGCAGTCAACAAAGGCTACCGCACGCACCGATTATCGGGCACATCGGCCTGGGAGATGCAAACATGCTGGCGATGGAACAACAGGACATGAAAGACTGCGACTCCAGGACAGTCCGCGCCCTCGGACAGATCGGCGAATGCCTCAGGAGGGGCTGTGTAATCTGCATCGAACACACACCACTGATGGCTCCACGCTTTACGCCCTGGCAACCCTGGGGGAAACGCTGCTGCTACAGTGGCGACGTCCACGAGATCTGCACCCAGATCGACCGCTGTCGCGACGCGCACGTCGACCATCACATACGACTGAACATCGAGGACTACAGCTTCCGCAGCCGCTTCTCGCTCGTGGTTCACAGCCCGACCAACGAGGGCTGATCCGGGCGTGCTCCCTTTACGCATCGAACCTGGGTGATGCTGTCCGCTGCAGTGATTGCAGGCCTCAGCAACCTGACTCCTCCCGGGTACTTTATCGGAGCAGGCGCAAGCCCGGTGCGCTATGCTTTCGCGCCTTTCTGCAGGGCGATGCGCAGGCATGATCAACCTCCGGACCTACGTCTACATCGACTCGCTGCAGCCGCAGTTGGCGGCGTACATGGCGACCGTGTCGCAGGGCTTTCTGCCGGTCCCGGGCGACGCATGCCTATGGGTCGAGGTTTCGCCCGGCATGGCAATCCACCGTCTCACCGACATCGCATTGAAGGCCACCCGCGTGCACCTGGCCCAGCAGGTCGTGGAGCGCTCTTACGGATCCATGGTGGTGCATCATCGCGACCAGAGTGACGTGCGGGAGGCAGGCCGCGTGGTGCTGGCCAACATAGGTGCCAGCCAGGACCAGAGGGAAAGGTGCCGCATTGCCTGGCAGGAGACCATCCGTGGCATGACGCCCGACCACACAGTGCTGATCAACCGGCAGGACCGGCGTGGCTCGATGATCCTGCCGGGACAGAGCATGTTCATCCTTGAAACCGAACCCGCTGGCTATGTCGTGTATGCCGCCAACCAGGCCGAAAAGGCCGCGAATATAACGCTGATCGACGTGCGTGCGGTCGGCGCCTTCGGGCGCCTGATCCTGTCGGGCAGGGAAGGCGACATCGATGAAGCCGCGGCAGCCGCGATCGCGGCGGTCGAAAGCCCCTCGGGCACCTGATCCCTCATCCCATGCATCGCCGCGAACTGCTGAACCTGCTGGACCGACACCGCACCCGTTTCATGGATGAGGCGGCGTATGTCACACGCACTCGCAAATTCGTCTCGACTCACCAGAACTGCTTCCATTGCGACCTTTGGCCAGGGCACGTTACCGGCTCCGCCTGGGTGGTCAACCCTCGCAGGGACAGGGTGCTGCTTCTCCACCACCGCAAGCACGATCAATGGTTCCAGCCCGGCGGTCATGCCGACGGTGACGCCGATATCCTGCGGGTCGCGCTTCGCGAGACCTCGGAGGAGACGGGGCTTGATCAGTCACACGTTCGCCTGATTGGCAACACGATCTTTGACGTCGACATCCACCGGATACCCGCGAGCCGCCGCGGTCCGCAGCATGATCACTATGACATCCGCTTCCTGGTGGAGATGGACGACGACCTCGCCATACCTGGAAACGACGAGTCGCACCAGATCCTTTGGGTACCCCTTGGCGACGTGGCGCGCTTCAACAACAACCTTTCGACCCGCCGGATGGTGGAGAAGACGAGGCGTATGCGCGGCGCCTGAATGGCTGCAGGATTCGCCGGCATCCGTGATGCCGAGAGAGATTCAGGCCAGTTCAGCGATTCTTCCTGGCGGCTTTTCGGCGCGACGGCATCGAGCCGCTCATGAACCTGCTCAGGTCAGGCCACATGGCCTCCATGCGCTCACGCATACGCGGTTCGAGTTCCAGGGCGAACGTCAGGAAGGCCTTTGCGACCAGCGACAGCTCCTTACCCTTTGGATGGACCAGGTACCACTGGCGCATGATCGGAAAGCCCTCTACGTCAAGGATCGCTACCGGGCCATCGGGTCCCTCCAATGCCAGGGTATGCAGCGACAAGACCGAGAGGCCCAAACCGCCAACGATCGCATGTTTGATCGCCTCGTTGCTGCCCAGCTCCATGCGCACGTGCGGACGACCACCGAACTCATCGAACATCCGCAATGTCGCATCGCGTATGCCCGAGCCCGGTTCGCGCAGAATAAATGGTTCTTCCATGATCTGTGACAGCGCGATCTTCTTCTTGCCGACCAGCGGGTGGTTGCGTGGAGCCATCACCACCAGCGGGTTCGGCGCGAACGGGAAAGCCTCAATGTCCGACTGATCGGAGGGTGCCTGGCCCATTATGTACAGATCGTCCTCGTTGGCGTTGATGCGCTCAATGATGCGGTCACGGTTGGAGACCTTGAGTGCAACCTCGATGCCCGGATACTGCTGGCAAAACTCGCCGAGAATCTCAGGTGCGAAATATTTGGCGGTCGTGATGACACCCAAGCGCAGCCGACCACGCTTTATGCCTTTCAGATCCGCCAGCTTCATCTCCAGGTTCGCCAGCGTCTCGAAGATGCGGCGGCAGGATTCGTATAGCTCCATGCCCGCTTCCGTTGGGCTGACGTTTCTGCCGACATGCTCGAACAGCGGCAAGCCCATCGAGTCGGCCAACTTCTTGATCTGCATCGAAACGGTGGGTTGGGTAAGGAACAGCTCTTCCGCAGCGCGCGTGAAACTGCCGAGTCGCACGATTGCCTCAAACAACTGCAACTGGCGCAATGTTGCGTGCCGGATCAGATAATCGGGCATCGCAGCAGGTGGTGTGTATGACTGATCTCTGGACGGGGGCATGTTCAATCCTCACGTCGGGATACGGCGTACGCTACGCCGTCGCCCGGTTACGTCTGTGTGGCCCAACTCTGGGTGGGGATCATCGTTGCTCGCTCTGGCACACCTAATGTTGCCTCTGATGGCAGACTGACAAACGCGCAATCGACGCGGTATTCCGCTCGGACGATACTGCAACCAATCCCCGTTGTGGCTAATCAGGCCACACACGCCGGCCGGCCTGGTAATGCCCGGCAGAGACGCCTGTGGCCGCCTTTCCCGCTTTCGCACCCTTGCTCTGCCCGGCAGCACTACGTGCCCGCGTTGCGGCTTTGGCCGGCGCTGCTGTGGGATCCGCCTTGGCGGCCGCTGCCTTGGTTCGGCGGATCGAAGCAACCAGTTGATCTCCGGTCTTGTCTTTGCTCGTCATGTCCTGATTACCTCCTCGATAAGTTCTCGGATTTCGTTGGCGGCCACGGCGCCGCGACTGCCAAGATCCATCACAGTCCGCCCCTCCAGGACACTGCTACGATAGGCAACCCGGCGTCGTATGGCGGTCCGTGCTGCGGGCAGGTCAAGCTCGGCAAGCGCCTGGCGCATCAGCTGCGACAAGCGGGTTCGCGGTTCCAGCTGGTTGATCACAAGTACTGCGCGAAGTCTCGGGTTTGCCTGCTTCGCGGTTTCCACCCTGTCGACAATATGCACCGTGGCCCAGAGGTCCAGCGGCGACGGCTGCACCGGGATCAAGGCCAGGTCGCACAGACCCAGCGCCTGAGCCGTCTGTACGGCGTCTACCGAGGGTGGACAATCGAGAACAAGATTCACGAAGCTTCTTCGCGACTTGTTGACCTTGGCGGCCAGGTCGTCCACGGCGTCGATAACGGCTACCGCATCATCACGCACCGCAAGTTCACGCCACTGCAGTGACGAGCGCTGTGGATCTGCGTCCAGTATTGCCGTTGGCGCCTTCGCGGCGAGCGCACTCGCCATGTTCACGCACAACGTCGTCTTGCCGGCGCCGCCCTTGTTCCCGACCAGCGCGATGATCGGCATTTCGTACGGTCAGACTGTCGCAGCAGCAGGGCACAGCTCGTCGAGCAATTCGGCGAAGCGGTGCTTCTTGCTGTCGAGCGATGAGCTGCCCTCATCAGCGTGGATCGTGATATTGACGTAGTTCCGGCCGAAACCCATGTCAGGGTAAAGATCTTCACGTTCTGACAGCTCGGCGGCACAATCAAGAAAGTCACGAAGCGCAAGATAGTTTTCGAACTCGTAACGTCGCTCAAGACGTGCCGGGCGTGGTCGCTCGTGCCATTGCTGATTCATGGCTACATTCTCCTATTGGCTGGTCCGTTCTGGTTCATGCAATTCTTTGCTCAGCTCGCTGACCACTGATCGGCCTTTCCAGCTGCCGCATCCACATTGTCAGCTCCTGCGCATGCGCCTGCTCTTCCTCCAACAGACTCTGGAAGAACACGCAGTCATCGCGACTGCCTATCCGCGCACCGTGGCTTGCCGCATCGAAATACAGCTGTACCAGTTCC
>JAGRHB010000588.1 GCA_020445245.1 Gammaproteobacteria bacterium | reverse complement strand
CGCGAGACACTGGCGGCGGCGGGACGCGGCATCACCACGCTGCTTACGCTGTCGGCCACCACCGAGCCGGCGGCGATCCAGCGTGCGCTGCGCCTGTTCGCCGATTTTCGCCCTGACGCCTGCGTGCTGACCAAACTGGACGAGGCCGCCAGCCTAGGTGGCCTGCTGGCAGCACTGGTGCAGGCCGATCTGCCGACCGCCTTCGTCACCGACGGGCAACGCGTACCGGAGGACCTGCAGGTGGCTCGTGCCCATCCCCTGGTGACGCGTGCGGCCGAGTTGCTGGCAGAGAACCCGGCCAATCCCGACTCCGGGTACCTGGCACTGGCATTCGGGGGGGCAAATGCAAATGTTAACGTCTGAGACGCGTGTCGATCAGGCCAGTGGTCTGCGCCAGATGGTCAATCCGCGCCCGGTGAGGGCCGTGGCCGTGACGGGCGGAAAGGGCGGCGTGGGCAAGACCAATGTGTCGGTCAACCTCGGCGTGGCCGCTGCCGAGATGGGGCAGAAGGTGATGCTGCTGGATGCCGACCTGGGTCTGGCCAACATCGACGTGGTGCTCGGCCTGCATCCGAAGTACGACCTTTCTCACGTGATGCGCGGCGAGTGCACGCTCGAAGAAGCGCTGGT
>JAGRHB010000587.1 GCA_020445245.1 Gammaproteobacteria bacterium | reverse complement strand
GAAGCGATCGGAGGTGATCATCGTGCCGACGCCATCGCGGGTGAACAGTTCCTGCAGCAGCGCGCCATCGACGTGGCGACTCAACAGATGCGCGCGCCCGATGCCGTTCCGGCAGGCATGCACGGCCGCGATCAGCTGCCGCCGCACGTCGTCCGGCAACGCGCGACGACTGGACAACACCGTCTCGGCCGCGGTCGGGGTCAACTGCTCGATCAGTTGCTGCTGACCATCGACCAGACCCGGCCCCTCGACCAGCGAAATGAGCTTGTCCGCCTTCAGCGCGACTGCCGCCGCCGTCGCCACGTCCTCGGCGCTGAGGTTGAACACCTCACCGGTCGGCGAATAACCGAGGCAGGACAGCAGCACGATATTGCCGTCGTCGAGGCGCTGGCGGATGCCCTCCGCATCCACCCGCCGCACCTCGCCGGTGTGCGCGAAATCCACACCGTCGCGCACACCAAGCGGGCGCGCGGTGACGAAATTGCCGCTCGCCACACGCAGACGCGCACCGTGCATCGGAGAATTCGCCAGCCCCATCGACAGCAGCGCCTCGATGCGCACGCGCAGGCTGCCGACCGCGCTCAGTACCGCCGGCAGATTGTCCTCGTCGGTAATGCGCAGACCGCCGTAATA
>JAGRHB010000586.1 GCA_020445245.1 Gammaproteobacteria bacterium | reverse complement strand
ATACCGCCTGCAACCGGTTCCTTGCCGAGTATGCCTACGATGCCGCACATAGATTGATCCTAACTCTTGCTTTTTGCGGCCTTCTTGGCCTGCTTCATGCTGCGATAGCGGGCGGCCCAGCCGTCCCGCATGGTCAACTCGCCCCTTGCGACGGCAAGCGCATCGGGCGGCACATCACGGGTAATGACACTGCCAGCCCCGATCGAGGCGCCGTCGCCTATACTGACGGGAGCAACCAATGCTGTATTCGATCCCACGAACACGTCAGCACCGATGTCGGTCAGATGCTTTTCGAAACCATCGTAGTTGCAGGTGATGGTGCCAGCGCCGATGTTGGTCCGAGGACCAACCTTTGCGTCCCCGATATAGGTCAGATGATTGGCCTTGGCGCCCTTCCCGATCACGGCCTTCTTCACTTCGACGAAATTGCCGATATGCGCCGTCTCGCCAATCTCGGCGCCTGGGCGAAGCCTGGCATAGGGGCCGATACGGGCACCAGAGCCGACTGTCGCGCCCTCGAGATGCGAGAACGCCAGGATCTCCGCACCGTCTCCGATGGTTACACCAGGACCGAACACCACATGGGGTTCAATGACGACATCCTGGCCG
Organism: Gammaproteobacteria bacterium; assembly: GCA_020445245.1. The sequence continues at coordinate 24 of JAGRHB010000586.1, read as the reverse complement.
ACCTGCGTGTCGGCGGAAAAGAAG
>JAGRHB010000585.1 GCA_020445245.1 Gammaproteobacteria bacterium | reverse complement strand
ATGGGCTCCGAGGTGAAGGCGATGCGCCAGGGCGGGACCAACATCGCCGAGAGCTACGCCGCGGTCGAGGAGGGGGAGCTCTGGCTCGTCAACGCCCATATCGCCGCCTATGAACAAGCCAAGACCTGGGGCCACGAGGAGCGGCGCAGGCGCAAGCTGCTGGTGTCGAAGAAGGAGCTGGCCCGGCTGTGGAACGCGACCCAGCGCAAGGGCATGACGCTGGTGCCGCTGGTGATCTACTTCAACCACAAGGGGCTGGTGAAGATGAAGATCGGCATCGCCCAGGGCAAGAAACTGCACGACAAGCGCGCCGACGAGGCCAAGCGCGACTGGAACCGGCAGAAGGCCCGGCTGTTGCGCGAGAAGGGCTGAGCCGGGCGCGGGCCCGCCCCCCGGGGAGGCGCAATCGGAGATTGCTTTCGCCTGCGGCGGGCGGGGGGCGCCCCTGCGGGGCGCCGCTTCGCGCGCGGGCGTGTGGGCGGTAGCGCCGGGTGGCCCGCCGGATTTCGCCTTCCAATGGAGCAGATTTCGGATAGGCTTGGCGTTGGGTCAACCGGAACCCCCGCCTTTGTCATATTTCTCCGAGGGCTCGCCGATGGGCCGTTTCAAATTGTTTTCAATCCTGCTGTTGGCCG
>JAGRHB010000584.1 GCA_020445245.1 Gammaproteobacteria bacterium | reverse complement strand
GGGCGTGCAGCGACCTCGATGCGCGTGCCGCGCCAGCGGCCGCCGATGATGCGTACGCTGCCGGCCGCGCCGCGCGGGGCTTCAGCCTTCGTCCGCTTCGGCACGACCGACGATGACCGTGACCAGGCCGTCCAGCGGCACCCGCCGCGCGAAGGCATCCCTGACATCTTCCGCGGTGACCGCGGCGACCTGGCGCGTGAACTGCTCGAGATAGTCCAGCGGCAGATCGTAGAAGCCGATCATGGCGATGTATTCGACGATCTTGTCGTTGCTGTCGATGCGCAGCGGAAAGCCGCCGATGAGGTTCTGCTTGGCCGCCTCGAGATCCGCCGCCGGCGGGCCGTCGGCGATGAAGCCGCCAAGGGTTTCACGCAGCACCGCGAGTGCCTCGGGTTCCTGCGAGCGGTCGGTCTGGAGCAGCGCCACGAAGGGCCCCTCGGCGGCCATCGGCACGAAGTAACTCGACGCGCTGTAGGACAGACCGCGCTTGTTGCGGATCTCGCGGAACAGGATCGAGACCAGCGCGTTGCCGCCCAGCGCGTGGTTGCCGACCAGCAGCGGGAAGTAATCGGGATCGCCGCGCCGCATGCCGGGCAGGCCGACACGGACGTGACTCTGGATGGACGGGTACTCGA
>JAGRHB010000583.1 GCA_020445245.1 Gammaproteobacteria bacterium | reverse complement strand
CTCACGGGTTGGACCAAAAATCCACAGACAGGCGACGAACGCCAGAGCGGTCATCAATTCGACCAGCGGGTACTGCCAGGATATCGGGCTCTTGCACTGGCGACAGCGGCCGCGCAGGAGCGCGAAACCGAGCAGTGGAATATTGTCCCAGGGCTTGATCGGCGTCTTGCAGGTCGGACAGAAGGAACTCTCCCAAACGATCCCTGGCGGCGCCTGCTCACCAATCGGAGGCGTCTCCCCGGAATCAACCAGGACCTCGCGAGCTTGCGCGCGCCAGCCCCACTCCAGGCGCGGCGGAAGGCGCAGGATCACCACATTGAGAAAGCTGCCGATCAGGGACCCAAAGGCGCCGACAGCGATCAACCAAGCCGCCATCGGCCATGATTCCATCCAGTACACCGCAACCTGCGTCCCTTTGTTGGCCGAGCTACATCGTCGCCGCAATCTTGAAGATTGGCAGGTACATGCCGATCACCATTGCACCAACGATGGTGCCGATGAACACCATGATGAAGGGCTCAATCAAGCTGGAGAGAGCGTCAACCATGTTGTTGACTTCTTCCTCATAGAACTCCGCTACCTTGAGCAGCATGGTGTCCAGCGATCCGGCCTCCTCGCCGATCGCAACCATCTGC
>JAGRHB010000582.1 GCA_020445245.1 Gammaproteobacteria bacterium | reverse complement strand
CTTCCGGATTGTCGGTGAGCAGGTAGACCGCCCCGTCCGGACCCACACGCACATCACGAATGCGCTGACCCTGATCTTGCAGCAGCCGTTCCTCGCCAACCACCTGGCCAGCCTCGTCCAGACTCAGACGAATCAGCGCCATCTGCGCCAGCGAACCGATGAACACGCTGCGCCGCCAGGCGGGTATGGCGTCGGCGTCGTAGAAGGCCATGCCGCTGATGCCCGGTGAGACCGGCCAGTAGTGGTGTGGCTGCTCCATGCCGGGGGCTTCGGTGCCGACCGCTTCGGGAATGGGCTCACCGGAATAGTTGATGCCGTAGGTGATGATCGGCCAGCCGTAGTTGTGGCCGGCCTGCGGGATGTTGACCTCGTCACCACCCTTGGGGCCGTGTTCATTCGTCCACAGCACGCGGGTCCAGGGATTCAGTGCCGCACCCTGCTGGTTGCGATGGCCATAGGACCAGGTCTCCGGCTGCGCGTCCTCGCGGCCGACGAAGGGATTGTCCTCCGGCACGCGACCGTCAGGGTGAATGCGCGCCACGGTGCCCATATGACTGGACAGATCCTGCGCGGTCGGACGCACACCGCGATCGCCCATCGTGATGTAGAGCATTCCGGCGTCATCGAACACCAACC
>JAGRHB010000581.1 GCA_020445245.1 Gammaproteobacteria bacterium | reverse complement strand
AATCCTATAGATAGAGAACATTCCTAAATACCTGCATGAGAAACACCCCGCAAGCTTTCAAGAAACCGTTCGGCAACGGTCGTCGACGCAGACATCGCCAGCTTACGGGCTTCGCCGGCATGTTCTATGGCAATGGTCAGGTCGGCGGGCGGTAGCAGCCCTATGCCGCGTTCCGGCCACTCGACCAGACACAAAGCCGGCACCGCAAGCAGATCACGCATGCCCAGGTATTCCAGTTCTTCCGGGTCACCGAGGCGATACAGATCAAGGTGATAGCCGGGACCGGTTTCCAGCTCATACGGCTCGATCAGGGTATAGGTCGGGCTGCGCACCGCGCCGTCGTGTCCCAGGCCGCGCAACCAAGCCCGCACCAGAGTCGTCTTGCCCGCACCCAGATCACCCTGAAGATGCACGAACATGCCCCGTCCATTGGCCACCGCCTGCCATGCGTCGGCGCAGGCCTGACCGAGTGCCATCATCGCGGGTTCGCCACGGATTTCGTCGAACTTGAGATCACTCATTGGTGTTAGCCAGATAGGGGTTTGGGGGCCCTGCCCGGATCAGGCGTGATTGGGCTGGATGGGTAATGTATGGAAGCAAGACGGTATAAGCGAAGCGATGCCGGCGATGGACTTCG
>JAGRHB010000580.1 GCA_020445245.1 Gammaproteobacteria bacterium | reverse complement strand
AGAGGTAGCCCTCGGCGTCCATGCGCACGTAATCGCCCGAATAGACGACCTTCTGCTCCACCTGCAGGCCCTTCGGCGCCAGGGGATCCGGGCGGAAACGCTCGGCCGTGCGGACGGGATCGTTCCAGTAGCCCAGCGCCACCAGCGGGCCGCGATGCACGAGCTGACCGATCTCGCCGGGGCCGCAGAGCTGGTCGTCGTCGTCGACCAGGACGATCTCGGCGTCGGGGATGGCCTTGCCCATCGAGTCCGGCCGGACGTCCACCTGCGCCGGGTCGAGGTAGGTGCTGCGGAAGGCCTCGGTCAGGCCGTACATCAGGAACACCTGCGTGTGGGGCAGGCGCTCGCGGTAGGCGCGGACGTGCTCGACCGGGAAGGCGCCGCCGCTGTTGGTGATGTAGCGCAGGTGGGCGAAGGCGTCGGCGTCCCAGCCGAGCTGCAGCAGGGCCGACCAGATGGGCGGGATGCCCGCGAGGCCGGTGGCGCGGTGGCGCTTCGCGGCCTCGAGGATGTCGCCCGGGCCCAGGTAGCGGCACAGGGCGAGGGCGCAGCCGACGCGCAGGGCGCACATCAGCTGGTTCATGCCGTAGTCGAAGCTGAAGGGCAGGACGCTGAGGATGACGTCGTCGGGCGTGTTG
>JAGRHB010000579.1 GCA_020445245.1 Gammaproteobacteria bacterium | reverse complement strand
AATCCGTCGTCCGGTGTTCGGTCTGTTGGGCCGGCTGTATCCGGCGGCGCGTGGCCTGCCACGAATGTTCCGCGCCAAAGCCACCCTGGAAGCGCTTGGCCGCGACAGCATTGATGGCTATCGGCAGATTATTTCGCTGCTGGGTGACGGACCAAGAGCGAGCTTGTTCAGCGCCGGGTTTCGGCGCGATCTTCAAGGCTATTCTGCTGGCGAAGTGTTGCGCCAGCATGCGGCCCGCGCCCCGACCGACGACCCGCTACTGAAAATTCAGTATCTGGACTTCAAGACCTATCTGGTTGACGACATCCTGACCAAGGTCGATCGCGCCAGCATGGCGCACTCGCTGGAAGTGCGTGTGCCCTTGCTGGACCACAAATTCGTCGAATGGGTCTCCGGTTTGCCGGCTGACCTGCGTCGAAAAGGGGACGAGGGCAAGCATATCTTCAAGCAGGCTTTGGAGCCGGTGTTGCCGCGCGACATCCTGTATCGCCCCAAGCAGGGTTTCGCAGTGCCGGTTGCCGATTGGTTTCGAGGGCCGTTGCGTAAGCATCTGGAAGCGCGCGTTTTGGGGCCGGAAATGCAACAGATGGGCATATTCGAGCCGACCGCGTTGCGCCGTCTGGTTGATGAGCACCTCT
>JAGRHB010000057.1 GCA_020445245.1 Gammaproteobacteria bacterium | reverse complement strand
AGCCTGCCGTCCCTGCTGATCAGTTCGCAGGCGGCCGGCAATGCCGTGATGATGGGCGCCGGTTATTTCAGCCCCTTGCCGGGTTTCATGAATGTCGCTGACGCGATGGGCGCCGCGGAAAAGATGACCCTGAGCGATGGCTCGTTCTTCCCGGTCCCGGTGATGTGCCTGGTCGAAAGTGCGGAAGCGATCGGCGACGCCAAGCGCATTGCGCTGCGTGACCCCAACGTCGAGGGCAATCCGGTACTGGCGGTGATGCAGGTGCAGGCCATCGAAGAAGTCTCCGATGAGCAGATGCAGGTGATGACCGAGAAGGTCTACCGTACCAGCGACCCGGAGCATCCGGGCGTCGCTGCGTTCAACTCGCAGGGCCGGGTCTGCGTGTCGGGTCCAATCGAGGTACTGAACTTTTCTTACTTCATCACCGATTTCCCCGACACTTTCCGCACCGCTGTCGAGATCCGCAACGAAATCGCCGAGCGTGGGTGGAAAAAGGTTGTGGCCTTCCAGACCCGCAACCCGATGCATCTGGCGCACGAGGAACTCTGTCACATGGCCATGGATCGTCTGGGCTGTGACGGCCTGGTGATTCACATGCTGCTCGGCAAGCTCAAGCCGGGTGATATCCCTGCGCCGGTGCGTGATGCGGCGATTCGCAAGATGGTCGAACTGTACTTCCCGCCGAACAGCGCGATGGTCACCGGTTACGGCTTCGACATGCTCTATGCCGGCCCGCGTGAGGCGGTCCTGCATGCCTATTTCCGTCAGAACATGGGTGCGACACATTTCATCATTGGCCGCGATCATGCCGGCGTCGGTGACTACTACGGTGCATTCGATGCGCAGACGATCTTCGACGATGAGGTGCCGGCTGGCGCGCTCGAGATCGAGGTCTTCAAGGCGGATCACACTGCATGGTCGAAGAAGCTCAACAAGGTGGTGATGATGTGCGAAGCGCCGGATCACCAGAAAGATGACTTCGTGCTGTTGTCTGGCACCAAGGTGCGCGAGATGCTCGGAAACGGTATCGCGCCGCCGAAAGAGTTTTCGCGACCGGAAGTGGCTCAGATCCTTATCGACTATTACCAGTCGTTAAACTGAGCCGGTCAGGCAGTTGTTGCATAATGGAACCCGCTCGCCAGAGCGGGTTTTTTCTTTGGTGCGATGATGACGCTCAAGTACGAATTACTCAGCGAGGAATGCATCCTTGACGGCTATTTCGAGATGCGCCGTTACCGGTTGCGGCACAGCAGTTTTCACGGTGGCTGGTGCAAAGAGATTGTGCGTGAGCGTATCGAGCATCTGGCGGCGGTTTCGGTGCTTCTGTACGACCCGGGACAGGACAGTGTGGTCCTGGTCGAGCAGTTTCGGATCGGCCTGATGGGGTTGGCTGCATCGCCCTGGAGCGTCGAGACCGTGTCGGGTTTCTGCGACACCACTCATGAGGTACCGGAACAGGTCGCCAGGCGCGAAGTGATCGAAGAGACTGGCTGCACCCTGAAGGCACTGACCCACATCGGCGAGTTCGTGGTCAGCCCGGGGATGTCGGTGGAGCGTATAAATCTATACTGCGGGCGGGTCGATGCCGATGAGGCGGACGGTGTTCACGGCCTCGAACACGAGGGTGAGGAGATCCGCGTGGTGGTCATGCCACGTCGCCAGGCCGTTGGGGAACTGTTCGGTCGCCTGAATTCGACCAGCGTGATCATCACATTGCAGTGGCTGGAGGCCAACCGCGCACGTCTGCTCAGCGAGTGGGGCGGGAACCCGGACTGAGCGGCGATCAATCGACGGCGATGACACGCAGTTCGATTTGCCGGTCCTGGCTGCGGTGGGTCTGTACGTGCAGTCCGGGGTTGTCGCGATTGCCGTAGTCCTGGCCACCGGCCGAACCGAGTGTCATCCACTCGCCGAGATGTCCGCGCAGCACGCTGGAGGCCTGCTGTGCATCGAATCGGCCGTTCGGTGCAGCGCTTTCATTCTGCTGATAGATCTCGATCGTCACTCGATCGCCGTGTACCCGGGGCAGGGCCACGAAGCCACTCGCGGTATCCCGATACTGGACATCGAATCCCTGCACAATGTCGTTGCCGTAGATCTGCTGGTGCACCTGGTATACCGGTACTGACTGGCCGACGCGAATGAGCGCCGGCCGGCCGTCGAGTACCTGCACCCGGTGCAGGCTGTCGTTGCGGCCACGCGTCTGGAAGTCACCATAACCCAGCTGTGCGTTGCCGCCGGGCGGGACCTGGCCCAGGCGCACGTTCCCTGTGTCCACGGCGTAGCCGATGCCGCGTGTCGAGATGGATTGCTTGCCGGCCTGCCGCACCTCGATCAGCAGCCGACGCGGGGGGCGGTCGAGTTCATTGATCAGGGACTGCACCTGCTCGATCTGTGCCGCAGTACCGCGCACGATCAGCTTGTCCTGGTAGGCCGATACGCTGCCGTCGCGACCGAGCAGTGGCCGTACCGTGTCGAGCATCGCCGCAGCCGGTTGGCTCACGATCGGGATCGTTGCGACCTCGACCGGTTCGGCAATGGCCATCCCGGAGAAGCCGAGAAAAATCAAAATGGCGAGAAAGTTCATGCCGTGATCCCGTGGATTACTGGGGGAAGTCTAGTCAGTATCCTGTGTCAGTGGCAGGATCATTCGGCGATGCTCGATCCCGGCATCGTCGAACACATCGCCTTCGCCCTGGAAACCCATGCGTGCATAGAACCCTTCGGCCTGGCACTGGGCGTTCAGGAAGACGCTGTCCTGACCCTTCTGCCGCGCGATCCCGATCAATGCCCGCAGCATCGCGGTGCCTATGCCCTGGCCGCGCCAGTTCTTCAGCACCGCCATGCGACCGATGTGCCCGTCAGGCAGCAGGCGCGCAGTTGCCACTGGCGTACTGCCATCGACCGTGGCAAGCAGATGGATCGCCAGGACATCGTTCCGGTCGTGTTCCATTTCGGCCGGTACACCCTGTTCGTCGACAAACACGGCATTCCGGACACCGAGCACTTGCTGTTGCTGCAGCTGCCAGTCGACGGGGGCAATCTGCACCGCCATCAGTCCTGCTCCTGCGGTTCGAGAATTCCGGCGTTCAGGAGTTGGAGCAACAGAGTGCTGAGCGCCTCGACCGGTGCATCCAGCCGGGCGAGTTCGGCTGCACCGAAATGCCGGTGTTCGGCAATCAACTTCACCGCGTCCGTCATCCTGTGGTGGAGGCGCCTGCTTTCACCCTGGCTGAACAGGACGACCTCGTCATCGCCAATGCGTGCCCAGGCCATCCTTGCGAACGGGTGACGGTCCAGATTCCTCCCCGCAGTCAGCCAGTGGTCAAGGTCCTGCTCCGACCAGGCCTCGTCGGGCGGCAGCAGTTGAAATTGCGGCTTCGGCTCGGTCAAATGTTCGCCGAGCCAGAGTCTGTAGTCGGTCGAGCGGGTCGACGGCAGCGGATCGAGCAGTCTCGCGGCCTGTTCACATGCGCCTTCGGACAATTCGGCCGGGCTTTCGAGGCGCAGATCCGGAGGGTCGAGCAGTCGTCGTGTGTCGGTGAGTGATACAAGGTGCTGAAACCAGTCTGCCGCCAGATCCTGCTGGCTCGGTGCGCGGAAACCCAGCGAGTAGGTCATGCATTCACCTTCGGCGATGCCCCAGTGCGCGATGCCGGGAGGCAGGTAGAGTACGTCGCCCGGTTCGAGGATCCATTCCTCGTCGATATGGAAGTGCGAAAGGATTCGCTGCTCCAGGTCCGGTATCAGGTCGTCGTCGGAGTACTGCGTATAACTGAGACGCCAGCGGCGCCGGCCGCCTGCCTGCATCAGAAAGACGTCGTAGGCATCGGTATGTGGACCAACGCCGCCCTGGTCGGTGGCATAGCTGATCATGATGTCGTCGATGCGCCAGGTTGGCACGAAGTCGAATCCTTCCATGAGCCGCGCCACGTCCGGCAGATATTTGTCGACGTCCTGTACCAGCAGGGTCCAGTGCGATGCCGGCAGCGTGGCAAATTCGTCTCCGGCGAACGGTCCGTGGCGGACTTCCCACGCACCGTCCGGGTGCTCGATGATCAGCCGCGACTCGAACTCCGCTTCGCAGGCCAGTCCGGCAAGCTCGTCAGGCGCCAGGCGGAATGCCGTGGCAGGCATCGCCGAGCGCATCAACAGCGGCTTCTTTTGCCAGTAATCACGCAGAAAGGTTGCACCGTCGATGCCGTGCGGAAGAGTGACTGCCGGTGCGTATGAATTCACCGTGAAATACCCCAGATGATTGATTTGATCGTACGGCGCTCAGGCCGGATGCCCATGACGCGCAGGCCGGAACCTTGGCACTGGCGGTGGCTCGATGCCGGACTGAGTCTACCGTGCGCACCGGGAATCTGCATGACGGCCACCGAAACCCGGTGATCAACGCACCGGTTTGCTGCAAAACCGGCGAAAAGGTGGATATTCTGCGACAAACCCGAGGAAAAGGCTGGCCAAGGCTTGCAGTTCGCTCAATAGCTGGTTTAATGCGCGAGTTGGGGTCAGTTGGCAATCGCTAGAGTTCCGGTGACAGTCGATGGCTGATTCTCGATTTAGAAAATTGCCGCATTTTTTTTGCAAGCTGGGGAGGAAATCCATGTTTGATAACGCGGGTAAGAACAAAGTCGCTGCCATTCTGGCGCCTGTGGGCCTGATCATCGGTCTCTCGGGCAATGCAGTGCTGGCAGATGGAATGAATACGTTTGCGACCAGTGGTTCCGGTGAGGGTGTGCTCACGGGTTATGGCGAATGCCTGAAGGCCGTCGGCGGTGTCGCGGATGCCGCGCCTTGTGTGAAACCGATGGCGATGTCCGACGGTGACGCAGACGGCGACGGTGTACCGGACAGCAAGGACAAGTGCCCGAATACGCCGGCAGGTGCCGTCGTTGACGCGATGGGCTGTCCGAAGGACAGCGACGGTGACGGCGTGCCGGACTACAAAGACAACTGCCCGGGAACCCCCAAGGGTGCCAAGGTTGATCCGAGCGGCTGCGAGATTGCCGGCAACATGATGATCAACGTCACTGCCGATCATTTCGATTTCGACAGTGCCACGCTGAAGCCGGCCATGAAAGCCGAGCTTGACGGTGTCGCAGGCAAGGTAATGGCATCCAAGGGCAACGAGATGCTAGAGATCGTCGGGCACACCGACAGCACCGGACCGGATGCCTACAACCTGGGCCTTTCGGAGCGTCGTGCGCAGGCTGCTGCGGACTACCTCGGCGGCAAGGGGATCAGTGCATCGAACATGACTGTGAAAGGCATGGGCGAGAGTGCACCGATTGCCGACAACGCCACGCGTGATGGCCGTGCGATGAACCGTCGGGTCGAGATTATTACCAAGTAACCGATCCGCGTTCGACGCAAAAAATCAGCCGCACCCTTCCGGGGTGCGGCTTTTTTTTCGATGCCGTTCAGTGTGGATCGACCATCAGATATTGCGCGCCTGTTCGGCGGCATTGCCGATATAGCTGGCGGGGGTCATTTCCCTGAGCATGGCCTTGACTGCATCCGGCAGATCCAGTGTGTCGATGAAGGCCTGCATGCCCACCTGGTCGATACGCTGGCCGCGTGTCAGGGCCTTGAGCTTTTCGTACGGCTGTTCGATCCCATAGCGCCTCATCACCGTCTGGATAGGCTCGGCGAGCACTTCCCAGTTGGCGTCGAGGTCGGAGGCCAGGCGCTGAGCATCGATTTCCAGCTTGTCGATGCCCCGCAGCGCAGACTGCAGGGCGATCGTCGTATAGGCCAGGCCCACGCCCATATTGCGCAACACTGTGGAATCTGTGAGATCGCGCTGCCAGCGCGAAACCGGCAACTTGAGTGCGAAATGGTCGAACAGCGCGTTGGCGATGCCGAGATTGCCTTCCGCATTTTCGAAATCGATCGGATTGACCTTGTGCGGCATGGTCGATGAGCCGATCTCACCGGCGACCGTCTTCTGCCTGAAATAGCCGATCGAGATGTAGCTCCAGACGTCGCGGCAAAAATCGATCAGCACTGTGTTGAAACGGGCGACCGCATCAAAGAGTTCTGCCATGTAGTCGTGCGGTTCGATCTGGATCGTGTAGGGGTTCCACGCAATGCCCAGAGATTCGACGAATGTTTGGGCATGCAGCGCCCAGTCGATCTCAGGGTAGGCTGACAAATGGGCGTTGTAGTTGCCGACCGCACCATTGATCTTCCCCATCAGCGTGACGGCGGCAATCTGTTCGCGTTGCCTGAGCAGGCGTGCCACGACATTTGCCAGCTCCTTGCCGAGTGTTGTCGGCGAGGCAGGTTGTCCGTGCGTACGCGACAACATCGGTTGATCGGCATATTTGTGGGCGAGCGTGCGGATTGCGCTTATGACCGCATCGACCTGCGGCAGCAGTACGGCATCGCGTCCTTCGCGCAGCATCATGGCGTGCGAGAGATTGTTGATGTCCTCCGAGGTGCAGGCGAAATGCACGAACTCGCTGACATTCTCCAGTTCGTCGTTGCCGGCGAATTTCTCCTTGATCAGGTATTCGACCGCTTTTACGTCGTGGTTGGTGGTGCGTTCGATGTCCTTGACGCGCCGGGCATCGGTCTCGGTAAACCCGGTGATGATCGATTCGAGTGCCGCCTCGGCTGCGCCACTGAAGGCAGGTACCTCGGTGATGCCCGGGTGCGCTGCGAGCGACTGCAGCCAGCGTATCTCTACCGCGACCCGAAAGCGGATAAGGCCGTATTCGCTGAAAATCGGTCGAAGGTCAGCGGTCTTGCTGCCATAGCGCCCATCGATCGGGGATATCGCGGTCAGGCTGGTGAGCTGCATGGTGTTTCGGCCTCCGGGAGAAACTGGACGGCGGATTATAAGGCCTGTTGACGGGTGAGCGAGCCTGGCCCCCGGATGCAGGAGGCCAGGATCAGGCCGATCGGATCCATGGCGCTATCGCCGGGAGGGCTGGGCGCCTGCAGGTCCGTTGGTGGACGGTCAATAACCGGGTTTCGGCAGGGTCTGCGTCGCCTGGTCCATTGGCCCTGTGGCTTCCTGCGTGGCCGCATTTCCCGTCACATCGGGCATGGCCGGGGCCTGCTGCTCCGGTTCGATGATCTGCGTGCCGGACTCGCCTGCCGCGCTCTGAATCAACTCGCCGGTTTGCTGTTTGGTGCTGTCGTAGATCTCTGTTGCGGTCTGCTTGGTCGCCTCATAGGCCTCGGCAGCCGTTTCCCGGGTGGCCTCGTATGCCTCGACTGCCCCTTCTTTGCCTGCTTCGAGCACTTCGCCACCTTTCTCCCTGGCGGTATGGTAGATCTCGGATGTCGTTTGCGTGGTGGCATCCACCGCGCGCGCGGTGGCGTCCTTGGCGCTTTCGTAATATTCCCTGCTCTTTACGGCCGCATCACTCGCCACGTCCTTGGTGGACTGCCACGCGGTCTCGCCGAGCTTCTTGGTCTCCTGCGTCCATACCTTGGCTTGTTCCGTCAACGCACTGGGCCTGCTTTCCTCGGATGAGGCCTGCTGGTTGGTGGAATCGGTGCATGCGGCCAGCAGCAAGGGCAGGCTGAACAGGACAAGACTGCGATTTTTCATGGGATGGTCTCCGGCACTTTGCAGATTTTATTTCGGTGGCGCGCAGTCAATCATCAGTGGTGGGCAGATGCAATATTGCCTAGCGCCCTGTTTTGTCGACCAGTTCACGCGCCGTCACAGCGAGGGATCTGCGTCTCAGCAGCAGGCCGAATTTGCTCCCGCCCGCCTGGCGCCACAGGACGGCGGCGCGGATGCCGGACAGCAGCGCGGTCCGGATGCGCGCGGCATTGTCGGGGTTCTGCAGGTGCAGGGGTTCTCCGCGGATCATGATGCGCGGGCCGAGCGTGCTGATTCGCTCCTGGTAGATCGTCGACAGCTGCTCGTGCTGCACGCCGTCGCCGAGCTCGAAATGGTGGCGCCGTCGTGCGAGCGCGACAAGGTCACTGTGCAAACCCTGCATCGATGTATCGCTTTTCATCAGGCGGTCGGCCAGGTGCAGCAGAGAGACCACATAGCGCGATATCTCGAGGTCGCGCTGTCGCACGTGCTGCAGCTGTAGCAGCAGTGTGTTGACGCCGACGGCGACGCCCTGCACGCCACCGAACACGTGCTCGACCGACTCGGGCTCGAAATTGAACAGGGTCTCTCGACTGGAGGTGAACACCGACGCATTGCAGGTGCCGCTGCGAGCGATGTCACGTGCGAGGACTGCCGCCTGGAATACACCGCCGAGGGCCAATACGCGGTCGGTTTCGGAATAGCTCGCCATGTCAGTCAGTCTATGATGCCCCCGCCCAGGCACACGTCGTGATCGTAGAAGACCACCGACTGTCCAGGCGTGAGGGCGCGTTGTGGGCGGTCGAACTGTACGTGTGCGACACCGTTCCTGTGTTCGACGCTACAGTCCTGCAGTGGTTGCCGATGCCGGCAGCGCGCCATGCAGCGTAACACCTGTCCCGGGGGGCTGCCGTTGACCCAATGCAACTGTTGAGCGCTCAGGCTTTCGCGAAACAGCAGGGGGTGGTCGTGCCCCTGTGCCACAGTCAGCGCATTTTCAGCCAGATTCTTGCCGACCACGTACCAGGGTTCATCGGGTGCATTGGAAACGCCCCCTATACCCAGGCCCTGGCGCTGTCCAAGTGTGTAGTACATCAGTCCCTGGTGGCGGCCGATCCGCTGACCCGTGGTTGTTCTGATGTCGCCGGGATTGGCAGGCAGGTAGCGGGACAGAAAATCGCGGAATCTGCGCTCACCGATAAAACAGATTCCGGTGCTGTCCTTTTTTTCATGGTTGGGGAATCCGGCGTGGGTCGCAAGTTCGCGCACGAGTGGTTTATCGATGTCGGTCAGTGGAAACAGGGTGTGGCGCAATGCGTGTTGCCCGAGCATATACAGAAAGTAGGTCTGGTCCTTGTTTTCATCGTGTGCCCTGACCAGCTGCCAGACGTCATCGACGCAGCGCACACCGGCATAGTG
>JAGRHB010000578.1 GCA_020445245.1 Gammaproteobacteria bacterium | reverse complement strand
CTGATTCGTCGCCGTGAGAATGTGGTGTGCCCCGGTGTCGGGCGATTGTCAACGCTGACCGCCAAGTCTGCGAGCGGCGCGATCCTCATCGATGCCGACGGACGCGAGTTCATCGATTTCGCGGGGGGGATCGGCGTGATGAATGTCGGGCATTGCGACCCCGACGTCGTCGAGGCCGTGCGCTCGCAGGCCACCCAGCTCTTGCACACCTGCTTCCATGTCGCCACGTACGAGCCCTATATAGCGCTGTGCGAGAAGCTCGTGGAACTCCTGCCGCACGGTGAGGCGACCAAAGCCGTGCTCATCAACACGGGCGCCGAGGCCGTCGAGAACGCCGTCAAGATCGCGCGCCAAGTGACGGGACGCCCGGGGATCATCTGCTTCACCGGTGCGTTCCACGGCCGCACGCTTTTGAGCGCGACGCTCACCTCGAAGGTGTCCTACAAGACCGGGTGCGGCCCGTTCATGCCCGAGGTCTACCGCCTCCCCTTCCCGAAGCGCGATACCGGCGAGCAACTCTCCGACGTGGCGCTCTCGGCGCGCGAACTCGATCGTCTTCGCGCCGCCTTCAAGGACACCGTCGCGCCGCAGAATGTGGCAGGGATCATCATCGAACTCGTCCAGGGCGAGGGCGGCTT
>JAGRHB010000577.1 GCA_020445245.1 Gammaproteobacteria bacterium | reverse complement strand
CCGCACACACAGAGCGCCAGAGGCAGCATCTCGCGTTCGCGCAGTACTTCATTGCTGATCCCGATCGAGCCGACCACGCGCATGGTGCCGTCCGGTTGTTCGAGCCGCACCGTGGCCGCCAGGCCGTTGACCATCTCCTTGAGTACGCGCAGGAAGCGCAGCAACAGCTGTTCGAGATCCTGTGCCTGATTCACGCTGGCGGCGACATCGTACAGAATCTTCAGCGATGCGGTCTTCTGCGCCAGCCGTGTGGTGTGCCGCGACACCCGGCTGTCCATGTCCTCATAGAGATCGCTCAATTCCTCGTTCAGGCTGTCGAGATCCAGAACCATCGCCCGCAGCACGCCGGTATCGTTCAATGACAGCGTCGCCCCCGGCTCCCCGGAACACACCTTGGACACCGAGTCCTCAAGACGTGCCAGCGGCTCGATCAACTCACGACGCAGCCGGTAAAGCGCCAGGCCAAAGGCCAGAAACGAGCCGCACAGGGCCAGCGCCATTACACGCAGCAATGCCGCCGAATCCCGACCACCGGTGATCAAAAGGACAGTGACCCCGAGAATCAACAGCAGACCCAGCCCCAGCGACAGCAGCGGCACTGCGACATGGGTACCGGTCACGATACGCCTGACACGCAG
>JAGRHB010000576.1 GCA_020445245.1 Gammaproteobacteria bacterium | reverse complement strand
GTATTTTTCCCGTATTTCCCGGAAGGCTTCTTCGGCCCGTTCCATGTCGCCGGAGAAACACCATACAATGGCACACACCGGCTGCCGGTGCAGGGTTTCCGGAAAAGGAGGCGCCGGAGGCACTTTCATGATAGACGGAAAGCCATAGAGCTCTTCCGGCGCCCCGGGCTGGAAGCCGCGATACCAGGACAGTATTTCCCTCGTTTGTTCCAGGGGCCAGAACATGGGCCCGGCATAAACCGTATGCACCGGATGGGCCCGGAACAGGAAGGACGTTACGGCCCCAAAATTGCCGCCGCCGCCGCGGATCGCCCAGAACAGGTCCGGGTTTTCCTGTTCGCTGGCTTTGGCTTTCCTGCCGTCGGCCAGCACCAACTCCGCCTCGATCAGGTTGTCGATCGTCAGGCCATGCTTCCGGGACAGGTAGCCGTGGCCGCCGCCCAGGGCCAGCCCGGCGATGCCGGTAGAGGAAATGATGCCGGCCGGCACGGCCAGCCCGTAGGGGTGAGTCGCTGCATCGACCTCGCCCTGAGTACAGCCGGCCTGGACTTTCACCTGCCGCTTTTGGTGATCCACCTGGATGCTCTTCAGGAGCCGCAGGTCGATCACCAGCCCGCCGTCGCAGCTGCCCAGTCCGGCG
>JAGRHB010000575.1 GCA_020445245.1 Gammaproteobacteria bacterium | reverse complement strand
AGTGCAGCGTCGCGGGCGAGCGGGATCTCGCGCGACAACTGGGTCGCCCCCCCCGCGGGGGCGCGGATTGAAACAGGTTCGTCATGAACGCGATGTCGTTGAAAGTGAGTCGCCCCCCCCGCGGGGGCGCGGATTGAAACTCTCCTTTCCAGTTTTTGCCATCGTTGCCTCGCAGTCGCCCCCCCGCGGGGGCGCGGATTGAAACCGCCGCACCCCGCTCCACAACTGGGCATCGCATGGGTCGCCCCCCCCGCGGGGGCGCGGATTGAAACATCGGGTCGGTCTTGCCAAACCCGATGTTGACGGTCGCCCCCCCGCGGGGGCGCGGATTGAAACTTGCGCACCACGCCGCGGGTCTTCGGTCGAAAAGTCGCCCCCCCCGCGGGGGCGCGGATTGAAACGCTTGCGCTGGGGCGGCTGAAGCTGGCGGCTGTTGTCGCCCCCCCCGCGGGGGCGCGGATTGAAACATTTTGTTCATCGCTTTTTCCTGAACCGGCCTGTGTCGCCCCCCCGCGGGGGCGCGGATTGAAACATGCCGAAACGCTCGCAGACTGTCGGCCAGGTGCGGTCGCCCCCCCCGCGGGGGCGCGGATTGAAACCATTTGCGAGCGAGTCCGTTCCAAGACGTCGCCCCGTCGCCC
>JAGRHB010000574.1 GCA_020445245.1 Gammaproteobacteria bacterium | reverse complement strand
AGGCTGAGTGGCAGAGTCGGGCGAGCTGCTTCAGTCAGGTCCCTGAAGCTCCTCGAGCCAGGCGTACCACGCGTCGAGTCCGTCCCCGCTCTTCGTCGAGAGCTGCAGCACCCGGGCGTCCGGTGCGATCCGGTCGATGGCTCCCTGCGCATCGGCCACCCGGAAGTCCAGGTAGGGCAGGAGGTCGGTCTTGGTCAGCAGGATCAGCTGCGCTCGTCGGAACATGTTCGGGTACTTCAATGGCTTGTCTTCGCCCTCGGTGACGCTGAACAGCACCACGCGGGCGCGTTCCCCGAGATCGAACAGCGCCGGGCACACCAGGTTGCCGACGTTCTCGATGAACAGGGTCGTTCCCGGTTCTGGATCCAGCTCCTGGACGCCGTGCCAGACCATGTCGGCTTCGAGGTGACAGCCCTTGCCTGTGTTGATCTGGACGACGCTCACGCCCGTCGCGCGTATCCGCGCGGCGTCGTTGTTCGTCTCTTGATCGCCCTCGAGGACCGCGAACTTTCCCGTCGCCTCGCGCAGAGTGCGCTCGAGGAGCGAGGTCTTCCCCGACCCCGGGCTACTCATCAGGTTGATGGACGTCAGGCGGCGCCCCAGGAAGAACGCCCGGTTACGCTCGGCGAGCCGCTCGTTCT
>JAGRHB010000573.1 GCA_020445245.1 Gammaproteobacteria bacterium | reverse complement strand
TGGTCGCCATGGGCATCACGCCGGATACGCCGGTTGCCCTGTGCGCCCGCCGCTCGCCCGATCTGTTGATCGGCGCCCTGGGTATCCTGAAGGCGGGCGGTGCCTATGTCCCGATGGACCCGGCCTATCCGGCCGAGCGGTTGCAACACTTCCTGACCGATTCCGCGGCGCCCGTGATCGTCACGCAATCCGCGCTGATCGACGCGCTGCCCGAACATTCCGCCGACCTGCTGGTGCTGGACACCGACACGCGGCTGAGCACCGCCAGCGAGGGCAACCCGGCCGACGGCGCCGCGCCCGGGAACCTTGCCTATCTGATCTATACCTCGGGTTCGACCGGAAAGCCCAAGGGCGTGATGGTCGAACACCGCAACGTCGCCAACTTCTTTGCCGGGATGGATGACCGTATCCAGCACGATCCGGCGGGGGTGTGGCTGGCGGTCACGTCGCTCAGTTTCGATATTTCGGTGCTGGAACTGTTCTGGACTCTGGCGCGCGGGTTCAAGCTGGTGCTGACCTCGGACGAGGACCGGATGATGGTCTCTGGCGGGTCGATGCCGGTGTCGGAACAGAAGATGGACTTCAGCCTGTTCTACTGGGGCAACGATGATGGCCCCGGCCCCCAGAAATACGAACTGCTGCTCGA
>JAGRHB010000572.1 GCA_020445245.1 Gammaproteobacteria bacterium | reverse complement strand
AGGCGGCGTAGTCCATGGCCTCTCTCCAGGTGACCCGAACCGGGCCATCGGACATCGCGCCGGATGCCGGCGGCGCGGTCCGACCGCTAGCTTCGGCAAAACGGCGGTACGCATCCAGGCTGACTGTGTACCGACTGATCGCAAAGTCGGCGCCAGGCACCGCCACCCAATCCGACTCCGGCGGCGCGGACGGCGGTTGAGCGGCCGCGCCGCTGGCCGCCGGAGGCACGGTCGCGACCGGAGTCGACTTACCGGCCGGTGAGGCTCCAGGCTGTGAGCCGGCGGGCGCCGCCGAAGCCGAAGCCGAAGCCGAAGCCGAAGCCGAAGCCGAAGCCGAAGCCGGGGCAAAGTAGAACTCGCCACGCAGCGAGGAAGCGACCCAGGGGATCTGGCCCCCGCCACTCTCCTGCTCCACCGCCACCAGCACCTGCTTGAACACCTGTTCGAGACTAAGGCCGGGCATGCTCATGGCCGCCAGCAGATGGCGGGTGTAGGGGCTGTTGCGGCTGGCGCCGTCCTGCGAAACCGCGCCGGGCGCGGTGGCGTAGGCGATAAAGGTCCCGGCCGGACCCTCCATCCGCGCCAACCCCCGGCCTCCGCTGAAACCCCGGGTAAAGGGAGTGTTGCGGCAGGCAGCCAGAATCAC
>JAGRHB010000571.1 GCA_020445245.1 Gammaproteobacteria bacterium | reverse complement strand
TTCCTGCTTTCTGTGTGGCCAGGAGCGCGCGCGAACACTGACAAATGTGAGCACTGAACACGGCCGCAGGCGCATGGCCTGCCGGCGCTAGTGCCGACAGAGATTCAGTTGCCGGGCTGCCGCGGGGAACATGGCGACGATGGCGCTCACGGTCATCAGCAACGGGCTGAGAAGTATGGCCAACAGACCGGCACCACTGAGTACAGCGACCACGACAGGGAAATCGTCGGCCAATGACAGAAGACGCGGGGTTTGCAGGACGAAACCAGACACAAACAGCATGGCTGAGAGTACAACGGTCAAACGCAGGTTTTTGCAATTGATCACTGACATGCGGCGCCTCCTCAAATACTCTGGGGCTATCGATGCATTATGATTAGTAATTTATTAAACACTAATACGATATTCGAGTCAATCATCTCGAATCGACGATTCTTCGAACAGCACTCGATGAGTCTTCCATCGTCGATTGGTGCGGGTCACTGCGCCGTTTTTTGGCCCGGAATCTTTTCTTCTCTTATCCCTTACGTTGTCGCCACATTTGCGGTGTTCTTTAGTCACATCGGGATGACAAATGCCGCGCAGCAGGCGTCGACCGCAGATCATTCAAAATTTGAGCAGTTGCAAGGCCCTTTCGAGAATGGAC
>JAGRHB010000570.1 GCA_020445245.1 Gammaproteobacteria bacterium | reverse complement strand
ATCTGACCAAGCCCGCGCATACCGAAACACTGCGCAGAACCATTGCCGGCGTGCTCGGGCTGCAGCAGCGCGGCGGCGACGACATCCTGGTTACCAGGCATCTGACCGCTGAAGGATCCGCGGCCGGGCCCAGGCCAGCCCGCACTTTCCAGGGACACGTGCTGCTGGCTGAGGATATTCCGGCCAACCAGAAGGTTGCCCTGTCGATGTTGAAGAAACTGGGAGTTACCGCAGATGTCGCGGTTAACGGCGAAGAGGCCGTGCAACTCTGGACCGGCGGAAAATACGACCTGATCTTCATGGACTGCCAGATGCCGGTGATGGATGGTTATCAGGCCACCAGAAAGATCAGGGAGCTGGAAAAGTCGGGCACCGGCCATATTCCCATCATTGCGCTTACCGCCAATGCCATGGCCGAGGAGCGAAAAAAGGGGCTGGATATGGGCATGGACGATTACGTGGCGAAGCCGTTTACCGGCAGCGAGCTGACCGCCGTGCTCAACACCTGGATGCCCCCTGACGCGCCCCTGCCCACAGAGAACCGGATGGTGCCCACAGCCCCGGTCGCCTGCCAGGCCACGACGCCGTCGCAATCATCTCCCATCATCGACCCACGGCAGATCGCAATGATGCAGGAAGCCATGGGCG
>JAGRHB010000569.1 GCA_020445245.1 Gammaproteobacteria bacterium | reverse complement strand
TGAGGGTTGGCTTTTCACAACCCTAACTCAGCCAACTTCGCCGTCAGGGTTTCGGCGCTCATCGGGCCGATGTGCCGGTAGAAAATCCTACCGTCCCGGTCGATCAGGAAACTGCCGGGCATGCCCGTAACCTGATAGTGGCGGTTCGTAACCCGGCCATCGCTATCGAGTAACACCGGAAACGTCAAGCCCAATCCGCCGGCATACTGCTGCACGTGCGAACGGCCTTCTTGCAAATTGACGCCCAAGACCACGAACTCCGGCCGGTATTGTTGGTAAACCTGCTCATAATCCGGCATTTCGGTCAGGCAGGAGGCGCACCAGGTGGCCCAGAAGTTGACCAGCACTACCTGACCGGCGTAATCCGACAGCGACACCGTCTCGCCGTCAACGGTGGTGAGCGTAAAATTGGGCGCCGGGCGGCCGATCAACGCCTGTCCGGCCGCCGGTTGATCCTGGCTAAACAGCTCCACCACGGCCTTAGCTTGCTGCTCATTGAGCCACTCATTGTAAACCTGCTGGCGATCCGCCGGCGCGGCGTCGGCCATAATCACCCGCGTCGTAAATTCCTCCACGGTCACAATCTCGCCGACCCACCACAGCAGATCCGCCCGCGTTGCCCCCGCTTGAGCCAGGGCCGCATCCAAC
>JAGRHB010000056.1 GCA_020445245.1 Gammaproteobacteria bacterium | reverse complement strand
ATGGCGGGCTCGATGTGTTCGGGCATGATCCTGGAGAAGGTCGGCAGGCCGGTTTGTTCGAGGAGCGGGTTGGACATGTCTGGTTACTGGCTGTTGATGTGGATGACGGCCGATTCTGACATGAAGCCCACCGGCACTGCAGTCGGGAAAACCGCGTCCGCGTTGGCTGATTGCGCTCAGGAGGGAGAAAGCGTCGGGCTGTACAACAGCAGCACGTTCATTTCATCGTGCGGCACCGGCCGGCCGAACAGGTAACCCTGCACCTCGTCGCAGCCGGTGGAGCGCAGGAATGCGCTCTGCTCGGCGGTTTCCACACCCTCGGCCAGTACACGCAGTCCCAGACTGTGCCCCATGGCAATGATCGCCGAGACGATCGCCGAGTCGTCGGTATCCGTCGGGATGTCACGGATGAAGGAATTGTCGATCTTGAGCTTCTGCACCGGGAAGCGCTTGAGATACGCCATCGAGGAATTCGCCAGGCCGAAGTCGTCGATGACCAGCGTCACGCCCATCTCGTTGAGACGCAGCATCTGGGTCTCGGCGCGGTATGGCCCCTCCATCACCCAGCTCTCGGTGATCTCGAGTTCAAGACGATGGCTGGGCAGACCGCTGGCCGCCAGGGCGGCCGCCACCGTGTCGGCCAGGCCCTCGTCCTGGAACTGGCGCCCCGAGACATTGACCGACAGACGACCGAATGCCAGTCCCTGCTCACACCACTGTTGTGCCTGGTGGCAGGCCTCGTTCAATACCCAGGCACCCAGCGCCATGATCAGCCCGGATTCTTCAGCGACCGGGATAAAGAGTGCCGGTGGCACCTGTTCACCGTCATCGTCCTGCCAGCGTAACAGCGCCTCGACCCCGACCAGGCGGCCGGTCGACAAATCGAACTGCGGCTGGTAACACAGGCTGAACTGGTTCCTTTCCAGTGCCCCACGCAACTTGCGGCTGAGCACCCGACGCGCCTCCGCGCGCCGGTTCATCTCCGGTTCGTAGAAGGCGTAGCGGTTCTTGCCGCGTTCTTTCGCCTGGTACATCGCCGCATCAGCCTGTTTGAGCAAGGTCGGTACGTCACGGCCATCGTCGGGGAACATCGCAATGCCGACGCTGGTGGTCACGAAGCTCTGGTTGCCGCCCAGTTGATACGGCTCGTTGATGACCTGCAACAGCTGATCGCAGGTGATCTGGACATCGCTGTCCTGGTCGATATCACTCAACACCACGGCGAACTCGTCGCCACCGATGCGTGCGACGATGTCAGCCTTGCGCAGGCGTGACAGCAGGCGCTTGCCGACAAGGCGCAGGACCTCGTCACCGGCACTGTGTCCGTAGGTGTCGTTGATCAGCTTGAAGCCATCGAGGTCGAGGAACAGCAGCGCCAGTCTGCCGTTTGCACGCGCGGCCCTATTGATCGCATGCAGCAGCCTGTCCTGAAGCAGCACGCGGTTTGGCAGCTCCGTGGTGGCATCGAAGTGCGCCAGCCGATGAATACGCTCGGCCGCGAATTTCTCGGCCGAGATGTCGGTGAACATGCTGAAATAGTGCTGCAGCCGCCCGGTCCCGTCGTGCACCGCAACCACGGTGCGATTTTCGGGATACACCTCACCGTCACGCCGCCTGCTCCACAGCTCGCCGACCCAAATACCGTCGGCATTCAGCGAGGCCAGGATCTGCTCGTCCAGGCCGGGTTCGTCACGCCCCGCGCTCAGCATCGCATCCCGCCGCCCCATCACCTCCGCTTCGCGCCAACCGGTAATCCGGGTGAACGCCGGGTTGACCATGCGGATTCGCCGCTCGGCGTCAGTGATCATGATCCCCTGCGGGCTGTGCTGGAACACGCTGGCCGCAAGCAGCAGCTCCCGTACCGCAGGCTGTTCGCCCGGCATGTCATCTGTGCCGTCACCGTTCCGTGGCTCTTCGTGTTGATCGGGAATCAATGCGCTGCTCCTTCACGCGACTGTCGGACAATTTTAGTCCACGGCCGGCGGTCGAAACTGGAACCTATTCGAGGATTGGATGCGAAATAGGATCTGCGGTTCCCCGGAATGCGCGGGGCGGCAGGTATCCGTGGTGATCAGAGCCTGGTGGACAACATCAGCGCCAGCGCGGCGCCGAGCAGCAGAGATGCGCCGAATCCCAGTCGCATACGCCAGCGATAGCGCCTCAGCAAGGCGAACTCCTCGAGATTGGACAGCAGGAAATAGCGCCCATCCGCCGGTTTGCGCAGCGTATGCACGGGGTCACGGCGCTGACCGCGGGCCAGGTCGGCGGCCGCCTCGTGCCGTGCCGCTGCCCGTGCCTTCTCCCACTCCCGGCCATCGATCACCCCGTCACGGTTACCGTCGAAGCGTTCGCGCAGCGTATGTGGTTGCCTCTTCCATTCGCGCAACACCGCACCGGTGAGCTCGTCGAGCGAGTTCGCATGGTCGCCTGCCCCCAGTGTGTGGAACTCGCCGATCGCGTACAAAGGATCGCCATCCAGGATCACCGCCTCGGTGTAGCGATACTGGCCCACGCCACTGCCCAGACGCTCCAGTACGGTACCGCCGATGTCGACGATCATATCGGCCGTCCTGCCCAGGCTCGGCAGTCGCACGTGCACCCCATGCCCGCCCCGGCCGCTGCCATCGTCCGACCATGTACGCGTGTGACTGCTGGTCACCTCGGCGTCCTCGGGATCGATGACACAGTCCCCGGTCGGATCGCGCAATACGAAGATCCCGTCGCTGCTGCCCGATTCGACCACCGACCAGTCCTTGCCGCTGCGTCGCTCCACGCGGTAGCGATACCAGCAACAGGCGATGTTCGACAGGGGTGCCACGATCGGCTCGCCTTGCAGCGAGTGTGCCCTGCCCACCAGCTCGACATAGCCCTGCGGCGCCGAGCGTACCCGCGCAGTGGGCACATCTTCGATATGGCGCGTGCGACGCAGCCCCGAAAACCCGGCGAACAACGCGAACACGGCGAGTACGGCCGCCAGGTAAAGGAACGGGTCTGGCGCATGCGCCAGGCGGTCGAGCCAACCGTGCATGAACTACTGGAACAGCCCCTTGAGGTTGACGTCGCTGATCTCGTCGGCGGCAAATTCGAGCAACTGCGCAGGCTTGAAGCTCAGCAGCCGCGCGATGACGATGTCGGGGAACTGCTCTATTCGTACGTTGTTCGCGTTGACCGATGCATTGTAGAACTCGCGCCGGTCGGCGATCGTGTTCTCCAATGCGGTGATGCGCGACTGCAGGTGCTGGAAACTCTCGTTGGCCTTGAGTTCCGGGTAGGCCTCGGCCACCGCGAACAGATTGCCCAGGCCGAGCCGCAACATTCCCTCTGCCTGTCCGAGGCCATCGACATCCTGTGCCTCGCGCGCGCTCGCGACCGCTGCACGAGCGCGCATAACCTGTTCGAGCGTCTCGCGCTCGTGCTTCATGTACTGCTTGCAGGTCTCTACCAGCTTGGGTAACTCCTCGTGGCGCTGCTTGAGCAGCACATCGATGTTCGACCAGGACTGGCTGACCGCGTGTTTCAAACCCACCAGGTTGTTGTAGATGACGATCGCATACAGGGCGAGGAACACCGCGATACCCATGAAAACCATCGTCTCGACTGCCATTTCGCACACTCCCGATGCCTGCTAACGTTGACCGTGACTATAACGGCAGGTGGCAGTACAAGCATGAGTCCCATACGCACATTCGAGAACCGGACGCCCAAGATCGACCCACTGGCGATGCTCGACCCGCTGTGCCTGGTTATCGGTGATGTGCATATCGGCGCCAACACCAGCCTCTGGCCGGGTGTCGTGGTTCGCGGCGATATCCATCAGATCCGCATCGGGTCTGACAGCAACATCCAGGATGGTTGTGTTCTGCATGTCAGCCATGACGGGCCTTTCATGCCCGGCGGGTCGGCGCTGCTGATCGGTGACCGGGTGACGGTCGGACACAAGGCGGTGTTGCACGGCTGTACCATCGGCGACGACTGCCTGATCGGCATGGGTGCGATCGTGATGGACAAGGCAGTGATCGAACCCGGCGTGATGATCGGCGCCGGCGGTCTGGTGCCACCGGGGAAGGCACTGCGTACAGGCTACCTCTACACCGGTTCCCCGGTGCGCCAGTCACGCGCTCTCAGCGAGCGCGAAAAGGCCTACTTCGCCTACTCCGCGGCACACTACGTCGAACTTGCACGACGCCACCAGCGGGCGATCGAGGGGTCTTGATCCGAAGGTGAGCCGCCAGGAACCGACACGGCGGCGACCTCATCAATACCCAGGCGGTCAGCGCAGCTCCATCACCTGGTCCATCACCAGGCCCTCGGCACTGGCGTGCAGTGTGACCCGTTGCCGCTCAAACAACCTGGCCTGGTGACGGAATCCGGCCACCTGGTCTGTGAGTTCCTCGGCCATCTCGGTCTCACCCTGACTGCGCAGTTGCGTGGCCGCGCGGTCACTGAGGTCGCCGAAACGCTCCACCAGGAGCAGCAGGCCATAGTCAATCGCAAACAGCGGCGTCGGCGCTGCGGTCCCGGTGTCGCGCGGCCAATCATCCGGCCCGGCATCGTCGGCGCCGGCCAGCAGCAGCAGGGCGCGGTCGCGGACGGCGACCTTGAGCGGCGGCGTCTTTTCTTGCAGACCGAGATCCTGCGGCAGGTCGACAAAACTGCCATCGGCGGGGATTTCCAGGGCGGCGAGTGCCGGGCTGAACATGGCACCCAGGGCCAGCAGGCCGCGCGGGTCGTCGATCGCCGCCAACAGGCTGGCGCGCACGTTGCGCGGCTCCAGGGTGTCAGGATCGAGTTCGACATCGTCGATCTTCAGGTTGAATCCCTTGAGGCCAGCCGTCATCGGCCCCAGCGCAAGATTGAGCTGCGGGATCATCGCCTCGAGGCCGTCGCTGTCCACCCATTCGCACGCCGAACCGGCGGCAATCAAATGCCGCAACAGGGCATCCAGGGCGTTGCGCAACTGCGGCAGCTCGATCCCCAAGCCGACTGCGAGCAGGCCGTCATAGGTTCCGCCGACGCCGGGCACCGGCGCGGCCAGTTTTCCAAGGTACTGCGCAACCACCGGCGTGCTCTCCCAAACACCGCGGGTCACCATCTGCCGGTCGTCTGCACGGGTGATGCCCATCACCAGACGCGGCATCGCGGCCGTCATCGTCTCGGCCAGCGCACCGCAGCCCGTTGTCAGCGCAGGCGGCTCGGCACCCAGTGCCTGCATGACCTCTGCGTTGAGGCCACTGCCCTTGCCGAGCAGGATCCCGGTCAGGTCGTGGAGCTTGACGAACCCTTCACCATAGCCGGTGAATCCGTGCCGCTTGATCAGGGCTTCGATCTCGCCTGACGCAGCCAGACTGCGTGCCGGCGCCTGCTGGCCCAGCAGCAGCGGCAGGTGGCGATCGAACATTGCATCGGTCAACAGACCGGCTATCAGATGGGTTTGAGTCACTGACAGCACCAGGTCGACGCCGCCGAGGTCGATGCGACGGTACGCCTGCTCGCCGAGGCTGGAACGGGCAACGCCCAGACCGGCACGCTCAGCCACCCGATCGAGCAATGCATCGAGCCTGGCCGCATCGGCGATCTCGATTCGCAACGCCGGCAGGATGCCGATGCCGTAGAAGACCGAGCGGGCGACCGGCTCGATCCCCAATTCACGCAGCGCGGCGGCAGTTTCACGACCCTCAAACTCCGCCAGCAGTGCATCGAGAACATGGAAATAGTCGCCCGCCTCACGGGTTGCCGCGGCGACCTCATCCGACGCCTGCAACTGTGTTCGGACTTTGAGCAGGGCGGCACGCTGTACGGCCAGCTCGGCGGCATAGTGGTCGGCCAACCTGGCCCGCAAGCCGTCCGGCAGTTGTTTGCCGGCGACGAACACATACGGTGTATCGGCAGGGACATACTGCAGCATGTCCGGTGGCGCTTGCTCCGGCTCACGGGTACAGGCGGCTGTCAGACCCAGCACGAGCAGCACCAGGAAGAATCTCAACAGATTACGGGGCATTCGGGTTACTCCTGGGTCTTGCTGCTTGCCGTCAGGAGGCATTGCGCAGCATGTCGATCACAGATGCCGTGTCGGGCTGCACACCACGCCACAGGCGAAACGATTCAGCGGCCTGTTCCACCAGCATTCCCAGGCCGTCCAGGGCGCGCATCGCGCCATGCGCCCGGCCCCATTCGACGAAAGCGGTGGGCTGGCTGGCGTACAACATGTCGTAGGTCCAGCCGCCATCGGCAAGGCAATCGTCGGGGATTTCCGGGATCCTGGCCTTGAGGCCCGCCGCAGTGCCGTTGATGATCAGGTCGAACTGCTGCCCACCCAGCTCGTCGAGCCCGCAACCTCTCACCGGCCCGTAGCCTGAGGCTGCCTCGGCCAGCGCGAGGGCCTTCGACGCCGTGCGGTTTGCCACCACCAGTTGCGCCGGATTTTCGCCAAGCAGGGGACGCAATACGCCGCGCACCGCGCCACCGGCACCGAGCAGCAGGACCCGTGCCCCCGAAAACCCGAACAGGTGGTTGCAGCCAAGATCACGCACCAGACCAACACCGTCCGTGTTGTCGCCGTACAGGCCGTCGTCACGCACCACCAGGGTGTTGACCGCACCGGCGGCATGAGCACGGTCGCTCAACGTACCTGCGAGGCGAAACGCACGCTCCTTGAACGGCACGGTAACATTGAGGCCGCGGCCACCGCCGGCGACAAACTCCCCGACGTCGTCCTCGAATTCCTCGAGGTCCCCCAGGATACGTTCATAGCGCATGTCCTGACCGGTCTGCAGGGCAAACGCAGCGTGGATCTGAGGCGATTTGGAATGCGCTATCGGGTTGCCGATCACGGCATACAGGTCGGTCATCTGTTTGCGGTCGTCCTTGCGAGCGGGTATCGGCGCCGCATTGTACGCGCGCTTGGTGCCGCGATGCGGAACTGTGTCTCAGGCAGCATTGATATTCCCGCGGCGGCCTCCGACCCCGGGGAACAACAAAATGCACCACACCTCCGACCGACAAAACGCGGTCAAGAATCCTGCCGGCCAGCCGATCTTAACCTTTCAAGAACCGAATCACCTCGAGAGTGACCAGTCCATGCGCCCGGCAATTTCCCGTCCCGCGATCCAGAATCTTTTTCACGCAGCGGGTATCGCCCTGTCTCTTGTCACCTCGGTGGCGGCGACAGAATTGCCCAAATGCCTCTTCGTATCGTCCTACCATCAGGGCTATGCGTGGTCGGACGGGGTGGAGCGCGGGCTGCGCCAGACGCTGCAGGGGAAATGCGAGCTCCGCCAGTTCGACATGGACACCAAGCGCAAGAAGAGCATGGGGGAACAGAAGGCGGCCGCACTCGAGGCAAAAGCGCTGATCGAGTCATGGCGGCCGGACGTGGTGATCACTGCCGATGACAATGCCGCGAAACACCTGATTCAGCCTTACTACCGCGACGCCGCCCTTCCGTTCGTGTTTTGCGGCATCAACTGGACGGTCAAGGAATACGGCTTCCCCTACAAGAACGTGACCGGGATGATCGAGGTTGCGCCGGTAAAAGCGATGATCGAGGAGGCCCGCGGACTGGTCCCGGGTGCACGCAAGGTACTGTACATTGGCGCCGACACCTCGACAGAAATCAAGAACGCGGCGCGTATCCGCAAGGCCGCAGAAGACCAGGGCCTGGTCTACGAGGAAAAGCTCGCGCGGACCCTGGAGTCCTGGGTCGCGGCCTACCGTGCCGGCCAGGAATACGATTTCATCGTGATCGGCAGCAACGCGGGTATCGATGACTGGGACACGCAGCACGCAGTGGACGCGATCACGCCGTTGACCCGGCGCCTGACCGTCACCAGTCACGAGTGGATGATGCCGGTCAGCATGCTCGGCATGACCAAAGTGCCCGAGGAACAGGGTGAGTGGGCCGGCAGCGTGGCCCTGCAAATCCTCGACGGCGTGGCCCCCCAGAGCATCCCGGTGATTGCAAACCGCAAATGGGACCTGTATCTGAACCCCGCATTGATCGATACCGCGGCGCTGACGCTGCCGCCTCAACTCCACAGCAAAGGCAAGGTCTACCAGTAGGCCGCAGCAATGGGCGCCATCCGCATCGGCAGACGAAGAACAGTCGCGGTCCTGCTGGGGCTGCTGGTTGTCGTGCTGGCAATCGGCGTGGCGATCCGCAATGACCTGCGGCTGGCGGGCACGGCTTTTCACGAGCTGGACGACGAGATCGAGACCACCCTGACGCGTCGCCTCGACAACCTCAACGCCTCGCTGCGCTCGCTCAGCGGCATGCACCATGCGATGACCCGTCTGTCACAGCAGGAACTGTCGGCGTTTGGCCAGGAGATCGGCCGCAGCCATCCCTACGTACGCGCGATACTGCAGCTGCGCCTGGTCGACGCGGCCGAGAGGTCGGCCTACGAAAGCGCATTCCAGGAGGCGGGCTTCCCGACCTTCGCGATCACGGCCAGCCATGAATCCGGCGGCCTTGTACCCAGTCCGGCCAGGCCCGGCTACATGGCGCTCGGTTTTATCGAACCGCTCGATCCCGGCCTGGCACGCTTCCTCGGTCTGGACTTTTACTCCAGGAGCAGCTTCGGCGATGCGATAGACCAGGCGGTGCGCAGCGGCGAAGTGGCGGCAGCGCCGGCCACACCCATCGGCAAGGACGCATTCCTGCTGTTCAAGGCTGTATACAAGGGCTTTTTCGTACCGACCACCGAGAGCGAGCGCAGTGCTCAGGTTCATGGCGTGTATGGACTGCTGGTCGATGTCCCTGCGTTTCTCGCCGATATCAGTGATAGCCCGGGCCTGCGCCTGAGTACCTGGAACAGTGATCAGGCTGTCACGCTGTTCGCGCATCCGGAGGCCACACAGCCGGACTGGGTGGCGCGTCTTCTTCCAGACCAGCACGCCGATGTCGACATCTCTCTGGCCTCGACGCGCTTTCGTGTCAGCATCGACAGGACGCTGGACAGCCGCGCCCTGCGCCCCGCGCAGTGGATAACCCTGACCACTACCTTCGTCGGCCTCTACCTGGCCGGGGTGCTGGTCGTGTTCACCCGTCTGCGCGCG
>JAGRHB010000568.1 GCA_020445245.1 Gammaproteobacteria bacterium | reverse complement strand
ATTCAGAAAGGTCGTGATGGGTATGATTGGCCTCATCGAAACGCTGAAGAAACGCGCGCGCAAGGACAGGAACATCCTCCTTGCGATCACGCAATGCGGGCAGCCTGATGCTGATCACGTTGATGCGGTAATAAAGATCGGCGCGGAACTCCCCCTTGGCCACTGCCTGTTCGAGATTTCTGTTGGTGGCGCAGATGATCCGGACATCCACCTTCAGCGTCTTGGTGCCTCCGACCCGTTCAAATTCGCCTTCCTGTAAAACACGCAGCAGTTTCGCCTGAAAGGTCGATGATATCTCTCCGATCTCATCGAGAAACAATGTGCCGCCGTCGGCCAGTTCGAACCTGCCCTTGCGCTGATTGACCGCGCCGGTGAAAGCGCCCTTTTCATGACCAAACAGTTCCGACTCCAGAACGGATTCGGGAAGCGCCGCGCAGTTGAGTTTTACAAACGCCTTTTTCGCGCGCGGCGAGCAATCATGTGCAGCCCGCGCAAAAAGCTCCTTGCCGGTGCCGCTTTCACCCCGCAGCAGGATCGTCGAATGACTGGCGCCTGCGATGCGAATTTTATCCAGCACTGCGCGAATAGCTGGGCTTTCACCCAGAATATCGTTGGACTCGAACTTCTTCGATGCCGCCGAACTGCCGGAC
>JAGRHB010000567.1 GCA_020445245.1 Gammaproteobacteria bacterium | reverse complement strand
CAAACTGGCGCGAATGGCCTGGGTGGTGCTCAGTCGCGAGGAAAATTACCATCCGTCCGGCTTGCCGACGGCGAGTTGAACCGATGTAAACGAAAAGATACTTTTCCAACCAGAGTGATTGCGTAGGTTATTTTCAACAAGATGACATCACAGGACAAACGGCACATCGCAAACCTGCCCCAACCCTGGGCTCCTTGGGAAGCCGCGGGAGAGATGAGGTCGATGTGCGCTAATCTCATCAGGGCCAGAGGCCAGCAAATGCCTCAACAACAGGCCGGATATAAGGCAGCAATCCTGTTCCTGTCACCCCGGAAAATAACCTTGCAACGCGGGACGGGTCCATATAAGGGTTAGGGTGAGGGGTAGTTACTCTAACGCAAGATAGGCGACTTTCTCCTCGCAGCCCCGGCCCTATACCTCGTCATCAGCGCAGGCCAGGATCCAGCAGCCGCTGTGCCATTGCACCTGTACCAGGTAGGCTTGATTATCCTTTGCTATCATATACAAATATCAAAGTGATATTAATGGAGATATCATGCGGGCAATTAGTTTACGCGGTGTTGATGAGGAGATCGCTAGAAAGCTGAAAGCAGAAGCGGCTCAACGGGGCACCAGTGTCAATGCACTCATACTACAGTTGATTCGTGCCGGTAT
>JAGRHB010000566.1 GCA_020445245.1 Gammaproteobacteria bacterium | reverse complement strand
CGGCGGTCGATGCCGGTGATGACGCGCTGGACCATTTCGGCCATCTTCTCGCCCACCGGCAGGTGCTGGGCCGGCAGCGTTTGCCCATAGGCCACCAGCTGATCGCGGCACCACTTGTGGAAGTGCACGGCGTGCACGCGGTCGGCAATGCCCTTGGCGGCCATCACGCGGGCCAGTTGCTTGGCCAGCGGCTCGTTGTAGCAGAGGATGAGGATGGGTTTGCTGGTGGCCGTCTGTGCCTTGGCCAGGTGTTCGGCCCGGTAGCCCAGCAGCATGGTCTTGCCGGAGCCGGCCACGCCGTGGATCACGCGGTGCCCCTCGCCCAGGCTGCGCGCCAGCTGCTCCTGCTGCAGGTCCATCACGCGCATGATGCTGGGCAGTTCGGCCTCGGCGTCTTCGGCAAACAGGGCACCTTGCGGTGGCACGCGCACGTCGGGGAACATGATCCAGCGCACGCGGTCCATCTGCGGCAAAGACATGGCGCCGCCGATGAGGTAGGGGAACATCTCCCACAGGCGGCTTTGCAGGTCTTCGGGCTCCACGTGTTCGCCCATCTCGTCCTGGCAGACCGCGCGGTGCGGCTCCAGCGCGTGGCCGAGTTCGGCTTTGTCGAACTGCGCGCGGGTGATGTTGGGCAGCACCACGCCGTAACTCCACG
>JAGRHB010000565.1 GCA_020445245.1 Gammaproteobacteria bacterium | reverse complement strand
CAGCTGTTCGTGGTCATCAGCGGTAAAGAAGAACCCACCCGCTTCCGGATCGTAAAAATGGTGCAGCAGTGCCTCCGCCAGGCGGATGGCAAAGTTCAGATCGTCTCTGTTCCAGCGTGTCTGCAGCAGTTCCAGTATGGCGTCGATCAGGAAGGCGTAGTCATCCAGATAGGCCGGTAGATGTGACTGGCCACCCGCATGGCTTGCCAGCAGTCGCTCATTGACCCAGAGTTCTCTGCGGATGAAACATAAAGCCTGATCCGCAGATCCGATGAAATCCTCGCGTGCCAGCAGTCGGCCCGCTCTGGCCATGCCCTTGATCATCAGCGCATTCCAGGAGGTAAGGATCTTCTCGTCCCGATCGGGGCGGATACGCGAGGCGCGCGCACTGAACAGCTTTTCCCGGGCGGAGTCGAGCAGTGCTCTCGCCTCTGTACCACTGGTGTTGAACGCCTGGTTGAGGTCGGCGATGGAGGTGAAGCCGTGCAGATGCCAGCGCCCCTCGAAATTGGGTGCACGGTCGAGCCCATAAAAGCGGGCCAGATGGCGGTACTCCGCATCGTTCAGCAGTACCCGGACCTGATCGGTGGACCAGAGGTAGAAGCTCCCTTCCCCACCCTCGCTATCGGCATCCAGCGACGAGTAGTAACCACCCGCA
>JAGRHB010000564.1 GCA_020445245.1 Gammaproteobacteria bacterium | reverse complement strand
TGCACCAGGAGGCAGCCACGGTGACGGTTGATCTACAGACCCTGGTGAGTGGTGCCACGCCACCGACGCTGGCCAACCTGGACAAGATCACTGCCCCGGGAGTTGCCATTACCCGGCAGGTGATCGAGGCGATTCGGGAGATGCCTGCCACCGAGCAGGGCCTGATCATGGGCAGGCTGGTATCGGAGATCAGCACAGCACGCACGGTCGAAAAAGCACTGTTCGCCAGACGCCTGCTGCTGACCGGGCGGCAGGTGCCGGAAGTCTATGCCACCGAGGTGGCGCGTGAACATGCCGATACCTCCATTACGGAACTGGACAAGGAGATCGAGAACCTGCTGTTCGAGACGCGAGTGCGCAAAGAGGTCGTCTCAAATACTCTGACCTCGCTACTGCAGCGTGCTGCGGCCAAACGCCAGGCCTCTCTAACTGTTCCGCAGGTGTCACCTTTGGATTCCAGACCATTGAGTAATGGCCGTGTTCAGTAAGGTGCCATCCATACGCAGGCGTTGGTTTTTCGGCTTATCGATCCTCGCTGTCGGGCTGATCTTTGCTGTGGGTGCGCTTCTCTGGCAGGTGGCGGAACTCTCGTCTCTCTCTGCCGTTTCGGAACAAGTCGCGCGGCTGAAACCTTTTGCCGGTGTCATCCGGCTAATGT
>JAGRHB010000563.1 GCA_020445245.1 Gammaproteobacteria bacterium | reverse complement strand
GCCCACACGATGATGATCTCCCAGAACTTACCACGCACATAGTTGGCGATCTGCCGATCGACCTCGCGCCACACCATATCGGCGAGCCCGCGTTCGCCCGGCATGAAGCCGCCAAACCAACCCATGATGATGTCCTTGTCCTTCAGGAAGAAGAACACCAGCATCGGCATCAGTACGAGATAGACGAGAATCGTGAGTACACCGACGACCGACGACACCGAGACACTGAGCACCTGCTGACCGTAGCTTCCGATTTCACGCCTGATACCGTTCAGGATCTCCTCGGCCTGGGTCGGCGAAATCACGTCGGGGAAACGTTCCGGCAATGCCATCAGTGCGTTCTGACCCACCGAGATCATGTTCGGCAACTGCTGCACCAGTTCCGTCACCTGACGCGACAACAGCGGCATCAGTCCGAACAGCACCAGCCCAAGAAACAGCACGAACGCCAGGAATACGATCGTGGTGGCCAACCAGCGTGGAATACCCCTGTCTTCAAGCACCACCACCAGACCTTCGAGCAGGTAGGCGATCACGGCACTGGCCAGCACGGGCGCAAGCATGTCTCCCATGGTGAGGATGACCGCAAAACCAATCACCAGCACGAGCGTCAGGAATACGATCTGGGGATCTGAGAAGGTTCTTTTGAACCAGTCGGTGA
>JAGRHB010000562.1 GCA_020445245.1 Gammaproteobacteria bacterium | reverse complement strand
ATGTCCAACCCGCTCCTCGAACAAACCGGCCTGCCGACCTTCTCCAGGATCATGCCCGAACACATCGAGCCCGCCATAGATCACCTGCTGGCTGAGAACCGGCATCGCATCGGTGAGCTGCTCGACACAGCGCAATCCCCCGACTGGGACAGCGTGGTGGAGCCGATCGAGGAGTGGGAGGATCGACTGGGGCGCATCTGGTCGCCGGTGTCGCACATGAACTCGGTGGTCAACAGCGAGGCGCTGCGTGCGGCCTACAATGCCTGCCTTCCCAAGCTGTCGGACTACGGCACCGAGATGGGGCAGAACGAGAAACTGTTCGCGGCCTACCAGGCGGTGGCGGCGAATCCCGGTGCGCTCGACGCCGGCCAGCGCCGCGTGCTGGACAATGCGCTGCGCGACTTCCATCTGTCCGGTGTCGACCTGCCGGCGGACAAGAAGCTGCGCTTCAAGCAGATCAGCCAGGAACTGTCCTCTCTGACCAGCAGATATTCGGAGAACGTGCTCGATGCGACCGATGCCTGGTCGAAGCGGGTCGACGATGCCGCCGCGTTGTCCGGGCTGCCACAGTCGGCGATCGACCTGGCGCGCCAGAGTGCCGAACAGCGCGGCCAGACCGGCTGGCTGCTGACACTGGATTACCCCTCGTTCCACCCGGTGCTC
>JAGRHB010000561.1 GCA_020445245.1 Gammaproteobacteria bacterium | reverse complement strand
TTCACCCAATGGTGACGGCTCCCACCTCCCTCAACAAAGACGCTACGTCCACCGTCTTCTGATCCATCCTCTTTCGGAAGTACGATCCAGGACGGCAACGTTACCTTTCCCTTAAATATAGTGTGGGATTTGGCGTATCCAGGAACAAGCACAAGCGAGAAATCGACCTGCGCCAGATCAAGTGATCACGCATTTTTTCAGCGACGTGAATGGGTTACAGAGGGATTCCTAGATACGGCACGGGTGAACGCCCACGCAACGGTGGAATGCTCTCGATCGATCAGAAAGAAAGTGGAGGCCGAGGCCGGAATCGAACCGACGTCCACGGATTTGCAATCCGTACGACATTTTTATAATCAATGACTTCGCGCTTTTACCGCGATATTTCACCACTCCAGGAATCGAATTCAATCGAAAGTCCGGTCCGTCGCGAATCGTTGGCAGCGCAGTGTGGGAGAAGCATCAAATGGTAACTGGGTCCCGAAGATTCTGAACCGATCGTTGCCAGCTCTCACGACCCATTGCTGCCGATCGAGCACTCAGGGGTTCAACGTCGGGTAGCAAAGTACAACGGTTATTCCTGGCGACTGCTCACTGGTAAGTCTTCGGCCATTGCGGCCAGTGGGGGTTTGACTCGGCAGTGATTGCAGCGGGTTGGTTGCC
>JAGRHB010000560.1 GCA_020445245.1 Gammaproteobacteria bacterium | reverse complement strand
CGTTCTTGTGGATGGTCGACTCGAAGGTCTTGTAATCCACCGGACACCAGCCGGATTCGTTGACCAGACCGGCAACATGGGCGATGTGACCGGCCTTCTGCGCCGGGATGACGTTCAGTACGTCCGCCTGGTGCTCGCTGAACTCGGTGATCGCAACGCGCTTATCAGCATTGACCGCCTTGACGGTACCGTCATTGGCCTTAGAGACACAGGTGATCATGCTGTTGTCGGTACCAAAGCCGTAGTGCTTGGTCCAACCCGCGGTGAACAGGCCCTGCTTGGAGAACTTGTCCTTGGCATCGAGGACCACGATCTTGGAATTCGGCTTGTGGTTCTTGAAGTAGTTGGCGACCAGGGAGATACGCTCGTACGGCCCGGGCGGGCAGCGGAACGGATTCGGCGGGGTCGCAATCACGAAGGTGCCGCCATTTGGCATGGCTTCGAGCTGGGCGCGCAGCAAGGAGGTCTGCGGACCGGCCTTCCAGGCGTGCGGGACCTGCCAGGAAGCCTTCTCG
Organism: Gammaproteobacteria bacterium; assembly: GCA_020445245.1. The sequence goes on along the minus strand of JAGRHB010000560.1, from coordinate 149 downwards.
TCATAACCTTCAATGGTGTCGTAACGGAAGTCGATACCCGGCGACACGATCAGACGGTCGTAACTCATCTTGCCACCGCTGGCGGTGGTCACGGTGCGCTTGGCGGCATCGATACCGGTCACGGTGTCATGCACGACATGAACGCCATG
>JAGRHB010000559.1 GCA_020445245.1 Gammaproteobacteria bacterium | reverse complement strand
CTCGAGGTGCAGCTGCGACGTTTCCGTCAGCGCGAGATGCTGCGCATCGTGTGGCGCGACCTCGGTGGCCTGGCATCGCTGGACGAGACCCTGGAAGACCTGTCCGAGCTCGCCGATGTGTGCATCCGCCAGGCGCTGGAATGCCTGTACGGCTGGGCGACGGCAAAGTCTGGCGTGCCGCGCACCGCGGACGGCACGGCACAGCAGCTGATCGTGCTGGGTATGGGCAAGCTGGGCGCGCGCGAGCTCAATCTGTCGTCGGACATCGATCTGATCTTCTGCTTCGCCGAACACGGGCGCACCGACGGCGAGCGGCCGCTGGAGAACGAGCAGTTCTTCACCCGCGTTGGCCGCCAGCTGATCAACGTGCTGAGCAGGCAGACCGCCGAAGGCTTCGTGTTTCGCGTGGATATGCGCCTGCGGCCCTTCGGTGAAGTCGGCCCTCTGGTCGTCACCTACGATGCGATGGAGAACTACTACCATTCGCAGGCGCGCGACTGGGAGCGCTATGCGATGGTCAAGGCGCGCGCGATCACCGGTGACCGTGACGAGATCGAGGCCCTGACCGGTATGTTGCGGGCTTTCGTGTATCGGCGTTACATCGATTTTGGTGTGATCGAGTCGATCCGCGACATGAAGCGCATGATCGAGCGTGAACTGCACAAGAA
>JAGRHB010000055.1 GCA_020445245.1 Gammaproteobacteria bacterium | reverse complement strand
TCACGGGGGGAGCTACCGCTGGAGTGAAAGGCGCGAGATTATACCTGCACTGCCGCAACAGCGATATGGCGCACTCGCTTACGGCATCCCCCCCTGCCGCAAATGCTCCAGCAGCACGGCGGCATCGGCATGACCACGGTCTGCGGCCCTTTGCAGCCACAGCAGCGCCGCCGTGCGGTCTGCCGCGGTTCCGATGCCATCGGCCAGCATGACGCCAGCGAGGAACTGCGCATCCTCGAGGCCCTGCGTGGCCGCGCGCAGCATCCACCGCAGCGCCGCTGCATCGTCACGTGGCGTACCGGTGCCGGTTGCCAGACAGTGCGCCAGATTGAACTGCGCCTCCGCGATTCCGGCGTCTGCGGCCTGCCGATACCAGTAGACCGCTTGCACCGGGTCGACCGGCCAGCCAGCCAGGCCTTGATCGAATGCGGCGCCGAGGTTGAGTTGTGCCCAGGCGTCACCCTGCTGCGCCCGCGCCGCCAGTTCGGTGTCGGCTTCCGGCAACGCGGCATCAGCGATCGCGGCACCGAGCAGCGCCGCACCGATGAGCCAGCATGCCGGCAAGGCACATCGACGGGCCGTCGCACGTGCTGTGGATAACTCTGTGGATGCTTTTCCGCGCATTTTCCCTTGGTCCCTCCGCTACGCCCGGCTCGTCTAATCCGCTATTTTTTTCATTTATTTTCATCACGTTACATCACGAATCTAAAGCACGCCGATGAATTGACGCCCAAGTTGCCCTAAATGGCACCGGCAATCAATGTGAATAATTCGTCGCCAGTATGCTCAAATTTCCGGCCCGTATTTGACTGTAGGGATCACAAATGACACGCACGGTAATCGATACCTGGTTGCAGGAGTTTGTCGGGTCCGCGCTGGCGCACGATCTGGAGGCGCACATGGCACTGATTTCGCCGGATGTGGCCGTCTTCGGCGTGCCGGGATTCGACAGCCTGGGCTACCAGGACTGGTACCGGCAATGCGCACACGAATTCCCGCAGGGCCTCCTCGCGGACATGAGCTACAGCAAAATCGCTGTTCGTACGACGGACTCGCAACACATCCTGTTCAAGGCGCTGGAAAGTACACGCACATCCCAGGGCGAGCACATCGCACAAGGCGTGGAGATGTTGCTGCAGTACGCGGGCAACGGCTGGAAACTGAAGCAGCTGCGGTTGCTGACGGACGACGAATCCAGCCACGACGGCCTGATCTGAGGCCGCCGCAGTGCCGCCTCAGCCGGTCTTGAAGGTGCTGATCAGCTGCTGCAGGTGTGCCGATACCGAACCGAGTTCCGCAGTCGATGACTCCAACTCCTGCGCACCCAGGTTGGTCTGCTCGGCCACTTCGCTGATGGTGACCATGGTCTGATTGATATCGTCGACGCTGCGACTCTGCTCGACCACCGCCGCAGCGATGCTGCCCGAGGTGGCGGAGATCGTGGCGATGTTTTCGATGATCTCCTCCAGGCTCTGGCGCGTCTCGTCTGCGTGCTGCACCGTATCCCGTGCCTGCCCGCGCCCGGTCTCCATCACGCTGACCGCATGTCGCGATGCCTGCTGCAGGCGCTCGATCATGCCCTGAATCTCTTCGGTCGACTCCTGGGTGCGGCTCGCCAGACTGCGGACCTCGTCGGCGACCACCGCGAATCCGCGGCCCTGCTCACCGGCACGCGCCGCCTCGATTGCCGCGTTGAGCGCCAGCAGATTGGTCTGTTCGGCGACGCCGCGGATCACGTCGAGCACGCCCCCGATGCGCTCACTGTCCTGTTCGAGCTCGTGAATCACCGCCGCCGCCTGTTCCACGTCGGCGGCGAGACGGCTGATCTCGGCCTGGGTGGCCGCCAGCACCGATTGGCCACGCTTCGCCGACGATTGGGCCGAAGTGGCCGCGTTCGCTCCGGTCTGCGCCATGCCCTGGACCTCGTGTGCCGTCGACAGCATCTCGGTGGTTGCATGCGCCACCCGCTCGGTTTCGGCCCGCTGACGCTGGGTTCCCGTGCTGGCCTGCTGGCTGACCGATGCCATCTGATTGGCCGCTGCACTCACCCGGTGAACCGTGGTTGCCACCTCACAGATCGTGTGGCGGATCTTGTTCATGAAACTGTTGAACGACCGGGCGAGACGAGCGACCTCATCGTTGCCTTTGAAGGCCAGCTCACGTGTCAGGTCACCATCGCCGTTGGCGATCTCCTCCATTGCCGACACCGCGGCATTGAGCTTGCAGCTGATGCTGCTGCTGATCAGCCAGGAAACCAGAACCCCGATCGCAAGCCCGCCGAGCAACAGGACCCATACCAGTCCACGCGTCGCAGACGCCTGGTCGGCCAGGGCGGCGCTCTGGCTGTCGATCTGCTGGTGCAGGCTGGCCACGAGGGTATGCGCCTGTCGCGACAGTTCGGCCATCAACGGCCCGATCTCGGTGCGCACCAGGTAGACGTCGGTATAAGCCTGGTCGCCACCGTGCACATCGAACACCTTGCGCAGTGCATCGATGTAGGCTGCGCGAGAAACCTGCAGGCGCTCCAGGGCGTCGGTCTGTTCGAATGTCAGGCGGTCATCGGCTGCAGCGGCCTGCAGCTGCTCCAACGCCAGGTCGTTTTGCTGCAGGTACAGCTCCGTGTTCTCCCGCAGTGCCGCATCGCGAAAGGCGAGGAAGCCACGCATGCCGTTGATGACCTGGCCCCAGGTGTAACGCAGGTCCTGTAGGGCCTCCAATACGCCGATGCGTGCACTCAGGCGGGCGATCGCGGCGTCGTCCACGCCGGCTGCCTGCATGCCGAATTCGTCGGTTGATGTCTTCGCCAGGGCAGACAGATCGGTGATCACCTCTTCCTGCGCCTCCTGCTCGGAGGTCAGCATTTCACCCATCGCCTGCAGGATTTCCATATGACGCGGGTTCAGGTGCTGCTCGGCCAGCGACATCGCCGGCATGTTCTTTACCGAGGCGGACGTGAGTTCGAGGATGCGCGGCTCATACGCGGAAAACTGCTGCACCCTCTCGGCGATCGCTGCGAATTCCTGGATCGAGCCCGGATCGTTGAGCCGGTCGAGGGCATCACGGGCACTGGCCAGCGCTGTCGCCAACCCACGGTTGTCCTCCAGGAAACTCTCCTTGTGCGCAGGCTCTCCACTCTTCAAATAGAAGCCCATCGAGGCCGCCGTGCGGTGCACCTGATTCTCCAGCTCCATGACTGCCAGCACCGCTGGCTGGATCTGTTCGACGACCCGGCGTGCATCTTCCTCGGTGCGGTAGGCACCGCGAAGACCCGCCAGCGAAACCGCCAACAGCACAATCAGCACGATACCGAATGCCGCGCGCAGCTTCTGCTTGATCGACCAGGAGTCCAGGATTCTGTTCATTGCTGTCTCACCCAACGTTGATGCGCACGGAAATGTGCGCGGGCTCTGGCGGCCCTTAACGCAGGGTAGCGACCGGCCAGGTTCGGCCTTGAGACTTTTTAACTTCGATCAGGACTGGGTCGGGCGATAGCCCATGGACTGGGATCCGGTCAGATCCCAGGAGAATGTGCAATCGAGTTCCGAAAGGACGGCGATCAGGCCGCTTTCGCCGTCGCGCAGGATGATCGACAGCGGCGAACGCCGACCGAACCGACGGTGGCCCTGGCGGACCCAGCGCCCCGCCATCCGCGGATTGAGGGGATAGGTGGTGCGCAGGGCCTCGGAAATCCGCAACAGGTAACCGGCACGACGCAGCACCTCGGGGCTGTCGGGCAGCACGTCGGTCCCCTCACGCAGCTTGTTGAGCGCGCGCACCCGCATGGTTTCGGGCAGGCACAGCACCGCCTGGATCTCCTGGGTCTCGAGTTTCCAGGAATCGAGCAGCCCCATCACAGCGAGCGTGATGTCGCTCAGGGCCTGTCTCTGGCTGGTATCGCTCATGCTGCTGCTCCGGGTGTGCCCGATCGGCCACGTTGACGGGTGGGGGGTGTTGCGGCGCACGCGCCGAAACCCTGTGATTTGGTCGGATATTAGCACCCACCCGATATCGCCCATACCCTGCAACGGCAGCGGCTATTGCGGTCGGCTAACCCGGGAACAGGCGTTGCCACCACCGCCGGCGCGCTGCGGTCTGGCGCGTCGCTTCGAGGTCTACCGGGGGAATTCGGCTCAGCACCCAGCCCGGCAGGGGCGGATTGTTGCTGTAGCCGCACGAGACACCGAGGTTGTGGGGATCATAGATCTTGACCATCGACGGGGCCTTCGGGTCATCGGCATAGACGATGCCACAGTAGTCCTCGTCGTGTTCGCGACGCAGCAGCTCATCGATCTCGTCGACGAATTGCAGCAGGTCCGTGGGTTCCGCGGCAGCCACCGGCACCCGCTCACCGATGGCATAGATGAACCACCCCTGCGGCGTGGCTCGCACTTTGTCCCACAGCGCATCCAACTGGGGCCAGCGCAGCGCCGAGGTGAAGCTGCCGCGAAACGCGCTGAGAAAAGGCTGATCAGTCAGATCCGGCTTGTTCACGTGGACACATGGCTCTCGCAGTTGACCCAGCCGTAAAGATGCCACCAAGACGGGCGCGACGCTATACTTGCGCGGTTCCCAAGCAAGCGAGCAAGCAATGAATGCCCTGCACCACTCCGCACTGTCCGGCCTGACGCTGATCAATCGGGGCAAGGTCCGCGATGTCTACGAGGTCGACGCGGATCATCTGCTGATCGTGGCTACCGACCGCCTGTCGGCATTCGATGTCGTCCTGCCACAACCGATCCCGGGCAAAGGCGAGGTACTGACCCGGGTGGCCAACTTCTGGTTTGCCCGCACACGCGACATCATCCCCAATCATCTGAGTGATCGCCCGCTGTCAGAGGTCGTCCGTGACCCGGCAGAACGTGCCGCACTGGGTGAACGCGCAATCGTCGTGAAAAAGCTCAAGCCACTGCCGGTCGAGGCGATCGTCCGCGGATACCTGATCGGCTCGGGCTGGAAGGACTACCAGGCGACCGGTGGCGTCTGCGGCATCGGTCTGCCACCGGGCCTGCGCATGGCCGACCGTCTGCCGCATCCGATCTTCACACCTTCGACCAAGGCGGAGGCCGGCGCCCACGACGAGAATATCGACTTCGAGCGCACCGTGGCGCTGCTCGGACCGGACCTCGCGGCCCAGGTACGCGACACTGCATTGCGTATCTACAGCGAGTGCGCCGCCTTTGCGCTGGAGCGCGGGATCATCATCGCCGACACCAAGTTCGAGTTTGGCGTCGATGCCGATGGCAGACTGCACCTGATCGACGAAATACTGACCCCGGACTCGTCGCGCTTCTGGCCGGCCGATCAATACCAGCCGGGTTCCAGCCCGCCGAGTTTCGACAAGCAGTTCGTGCGCGACTATCTGGAAACGCTGGACTGGGACAAGACCCCACCCGGCCCGATGCTGCCACAGGACATTATCGACAGAACGGCGGCGAAATACCGTGAGGCGGAGACGCGGCTGACAGGCCACTGAGCAATCCGCCCGCAATACACCATGAACGCACCGCGCATCACCCTCTACACCACCCGCAACTGCCCGCATTGCCGCCGCGCGAAGCAGTACTTTCAGCACCGGGGACTGCGCTTCCAGGAATTCGACGTGGAGCAGAATACCCGGGCGCAGAAGGCGTTTGCGCGTTTTGGCGCACGCGGGGTTCCGGTCATCCTGATCGGCGACACCCGGGTCGACGGTTTCGACCGCCCGCGTCTCGATGCGCTGTTGAATAGAACGGCCGACACTTGACGCACCCCTACGAGCGCCTGGCGCCCGATCTCATACTCGATGCGGTTGCCAGCACCGGCATGGTCCCCGACGGCCACCTGTTGACGCTCAACAGCTACGAAAACCGCGTGTTCCAGGTCGGCATGGACGATCGGGCACCGATGGTCGCGAAGTTCTATCGACCGCAGCGCTGGAACGACGCCGCGATCATCGAGGAACACCGCTTCGCCACCGAACTGGCGGCCGACGAGATACCGGTCGTCGCACCCTGGCAGCGCGGCGACGGGGTCACACTGTTCCACCACGAAGGCTTTCGTTTCGCGCTGTTCCCGCGGCGCGGCGGACGCGCCCCCGAGGCCGGCGACCTGGATCAGCTGGAGTGGATCGGTCGTTTCATAGGACGCATCCATCTCGCCGGGCAGGCCCGGTTGTTCGAGCATCGCCCCAGCCTGAACGTGGCCGACATGGGGTGGACCGCACGCGAGCAGGTGCTGCAAAGCCCGTTGCTGCCGGCACACGAGCAGGCCGGTTATGCCGAGGTCAGCATGCGCCTGCTGGAGGCGATCGAGCAGGCGTTCACGCACACCGCACCCCGCACGCTGCGCCTGCACGGTGACTGTCATCACGGCAATATTCTGTGGACTGACGAGGGGCCACACTTTGTTGATCTTGACGACTGCCGCAACGGTCCGGCGGTGCAGGACCTGTGGATGCTGTTACACGGAGACCGTGGCGAGCGGACCATCCAGCTCAGCGCGATGCTCGAAGGCTACGAGATGTTCCACGATTTCGATCGGCGCGAGTTGGCATTGATCGAACCGCTGCGCGGGCTGCGCATACTGCACTTCAGCGGCTGGCTGGCCAGGCGCTGGTCCGATCCCGCCTTCCCGGCCGCCTTCCCGTGGGCCGAATCGGTCCACTACTGGACACAGCACGTCGCCGATCTTCAGCACCAGTGGGAAGAACTGCATCAGCCGCCGCTGGTCCTGTACTGAGCGGCTCTCTCAGCCGACGATGCGTCGCCAGTAGGTCGAACGCCAATAGTAAAGCACCGTGGTATCCGCGTAGGGGTAAGAGTCGGCATAACTCTCACCCCGCTGCGGTTCCTCGATGTTGTCACGCAGCACATCAACAGGTCGCCATTGCTCGTCGCGCGGCTCATCGTCGAACGGGCTGCGTGTCTGGCCGCGCTTGCGGCGCTCCGCAGAACCATGGGCGAGGTAGTTCTTTTGTGCCTCGACCAGGCTCACGTGATTCGCACTGCCCGGCATGTTCGGAAAACGCAACTGGTCGAGACTGTCCTCCCAACCGCAGATCGGGCACAACTGGTGAAACCCGGGTTGATGGTCGTACACCCTGTGGCCGCAGCAGGGGCAGGGAAACTTGTTCGAATACACAGGCACTCCCGAATCGCATCGCACGCTTACTATATGTCAATGCCGCGTGAGCGACCTCACTTCCCCCGGATCGACGGGTACCGCGAAGCCACAAACGGGTAGACTGACCGCACCAGGAAAAGGACGACGACGTGCCCGAATCATCACAGCAGATCACGCCCAGGATCATCGTTACCACAGACTTCAGCCTGGAGAGTGAACGCGCTTTCTATCATGCGCTCGCCATCGCCGTTGCACGGCAGGCACGTCTGACCGTGCTGCATACCGGCTCGGAGAGCCGCGATGCGGTGCCATGGCACAAGTTTCCCGGCGTGCGCGAGACCCTCGCCGGCTGGGGCCTACTGCCGGTCGACGCACCGCGCTCAGCGGTTGCCGAGATGCTGAACGTCGTTGTTGCCAAGATGTCGATACGCGACGATGACCCGCGCCAGGGCATCACCGACTACCTGCGCAAGCACCCGACTGACCTCCTGGTGATGGCGACCGAGGGCCGCACCGGCCTGGCGCGCATGCTGAATCCGTCGGTGGCCGACACCGTCAGTTACCTGACCAACAGCCACACGCTGATGCTCCCACGGCACGGCCGCAACTTTGTCGACCCGTCGACCGGCAGGACGCAACTCAGGCGCGTGCTGTGCTCGCTGGACAGTGACCATGACCCGCGTCCGGCAGTGGCCTACCTCAGACAATGGCTGCCGGCGTTCAGCGGCGATGCGGACATGCAGATTCTCTGGCTGCAGACCACGGACACGGGCGCCGGACAGGATATTCTGCTGCCGCAGGCACCCGGTCAGACATGGCACCAGGAACGGCGGAGTGGAGAACCGACGAAAACCATCATCGAAACTGCCCGCGAGTTCGGGGCTGATCTGCTGGTGTTGAATGTGCGTAGCCCGCTCAGTCCCATGGCACGCATGCGCGGCAACCGCAACGACCGCGTCTTGCGTGAACTGAATATCCCGCTGCTGTCGGTTCCCATCCTCTGAACCAGGACGCAAAAAACGAAAAAGGGCGCCGCAGCGCCCTTTGTACACCAATTACCCGGTTGTTCAGTTCTTGATCATCTGGCCTTCTGCCAGCACCACGACGCGGCGGTTCTGCGCACGACCTTCACGGGTATCATTTGACGCCACCGGGTCGGACTCACCCTTGCCGACAACCTCTATGTCCGTTGCCTGCAGCTTCATACTGTTGCTGACGATATAGTCCGCAACGGCCTGTGCGCGACGCTGCGACAGTCCCATGTTGTATTCGGCGGGCCCGGTGCTGTCAGTGTGACCTTCCACGCGCATCACCGATGTCAGCTTGGCGCCACCTTTCAGGCTCTGAATGCGCTCGTCGATCACGGCCTTCGCATCATCGGAGAGTTCCGCGCTGTCGAACGCGAACAGCATGCTGGCGGCGATAGTGATCTCCTCCATGACCTTGGCAGTTATCGTGGCCGCCGTCGGGGTTGCAACCACTTCGACCGACATCGATTTCGGCTTCGCGTAACCACACTCTTCGAGCTTCTCAGCGGTGTCCTGGTAAGGTGTGCGCCAGCACTCGCCATACGGATTGGTAACGACACTGCCGGACGGTGACTCCACATAGTTATTGACCATGTCCTCTGCCATCGCCGTGCTCGCGAATGCTGCTTGGACACCGAAAAGGACTGCGACCAGGACCTTGTTGAGTTTTGTCATGAGGGATTCCTTAATATGGATAAATGAATGGGCCGGATGGCTCGGGGAGCCGATGAATGGGGTCGCTGCATCGATCGCGTATATCTGCCGCATTTTAGATGATTCTGCTGAATCCAGATAGTGCCAGATGCCCGGACCAGGCTGGCTGAAAAGATCGACGTCGAACGACGCGACCTGCTGGTGCCCACGCCCACCATATCGACCCGAGAAACGAAAAGAGGGCGCCGCAGCGCCCTCTCCTCAGGCCGAGGTACGTC
>JAGRHB010000558.1 GCA_020445245.1 Gammaproteobacteria bacterium | reverse complement strand
ACGTGTTCCTGAACCTGCTGCACAAGGACCATCGCGAGCCATTCATACGCACGCTGCGCGAATCCGGCGTCAACCTGACGCCGTGGGACGCCGAGTTCCGCATCCACTCGCTCGACGGCATCGAGAAATGGGTTCGCGTCGCCGCCACGCCGGAAGCGATCGAGGATGGGGTGATCTGGCACGGATACGTGACGGATATCTCGCAGCGCAAGCGCAACGAGACCGCTATCGAGAAGCTGGCCTTCTACGACCCGCTCACCGAACTGCCGAACCGCCGCATGTTCCTCGAACGCATGGCAAACGCGGTGGAGAGCTGCAAGGCGAATGGCGGCCACGGCGCGCTGCTGTTCATCGACCTCGACAATTTCAAGACCCTGAACGACACGATGGGCCACGACACCGGCGACATCTTCCTGACCCAGGTGGCGGAGCGCCTTTCGGGTTGCGTCGGCGACCACGGCATGGTGGCAAGGATAGGCGGCGACGAATTTGTCATCGTGCTGGAGTTCCCCGAGGGCGGCCAGCCAGTGGCCACGCGCCAGGCGATCGTCACCGCCAACAAGGTGCTGGCGGCAATGCGCAAGGAATTCCAGCTCGGCATCCTGGACCACCGCAGTTCAGCGAGCGTGGGCGTCGTGGTCTTCGACGGCGCCTGCCAGGGGCCGGAAG
>JAGRHB010000557.1 GCA_020445245.1 Gammaproteobacteria bacterium | reverse complement strand
CGGCCACCGCGCGTTCACCGATTCGGCGCCCGTGCTGGAGGCCGAGCTGGCCACGCGCAGCGGCCAGGGCTGGCGCGGCAAGCACACGCTGGTGCTGACGCGCGAGGGTGGCTCCATGTTCTTCCTGGGCGAGATCTACGTCGATCTGGCGCTGCCCGCCACGCCGGCGGCCGAGCCGCATTGCGGCAATTGCCAGGCCTGCCTCGACATCTGCCCGACGCGTGCCATCGTGGCGCCATACCGGCTGGATGCGCGGCGCTGCATTTCGTACCTGACCATCGAGCACACCGGCCCGATACCCGCCGAACTGCGGCCGCTGCTGGGCAACCGCATCTACGGCTGCGACGACTGCCAGCTGGCCTGCCCCTGGAACAAGTACGCCGGCCGCAGCGTGTTGCCGGACTTCGACGCCCGCACCGGCCTGGCGGACGAGGCGCTCACCACCTACCTGGGCTGGAGCGAGGAAGAGTTCCTGCGCCGTACCGAAGGCGGCCCGATCCGCCGCATCGGCCATGAGCGCTGGCTGCGCAATGTGGCGGTGGCCGCCGGCAATGCGCTGGCCCAGTTGCCCGAGGGCGATCCCGCCAGCGGGCCGCTGCGTCAGGCGCTGGCTGCGCGCACCGGCCACCAGAGCGAACTCGTGCGCGAGCACGTGCGCTGGGCGCTGGAG
>JAGRHB010000556.1 GCA_020445245.1 Gammaproteobacteria bacterium | reverse complement strand
TGGCCCGCAAACGCGCAGCGGCCCTGGGCCGGGGTCCCGTCATCATCACCATGGAACGCTGCTTCCATGGACGCACGATGGCCGCCATGGCCGCCGGCGGAAAGCAGCAGCCCTGGGCCGGCCCCATGCCGGGGGGCTTCGTGCAGGTCCCGTTCAACGACCTGGAAGCCGTGGAGCGCATGCTCACGGACGAGGTGGCTGCCGTCGTGCTGGAACCCGTGCAGGGTGAAGGCGGTGTGCATGTGAGCGACCCCACACACCTGCGGGCCCTGCGCGAGCTCTGCGACCGCACCGGCTGCCTGCTCGTGTTCGACGAGATCCAGACCGGCATGGGACGCACCGGCAGGCTCTTCGCGAAGGACCAATTCGAGGTGCGGCCGGACATCCTGTTGCTGGCCAAGGCCCTCGGCAACGGCATGCCGGTGGGCGCCTTCCTCGCCACGGAAGCAGTGGCCGGCGCCATCGCACCCGGGGACCATGGCACGACCTTCGGTGGAAACCCGCTGGCCTGCGCAGCCGGCCTCGCCGTCCTGGACCAACTGGAGGAGCCTGGCTTCATGGACGAGGTACGCCGGCGGTCCGACCGGTTCGAGGAAGGACTGGAGTCCCTGCGACAGGAACACGAAATGGTCCACGAAGTGCGCGGACTGGGCCTGATGCGTGGTGTCGAGCT
>JAGRHB010000555.1 GCA_020445245.1 Gammaproteobacteria bacterium | reverse complement strand
CATCAGCACATGCTGTGGCAGGTCGTGCTGGCGTTCCTGGATGATCCCTTCAGATACGTTTTCCTGGCCACCGATCACCTCTTTCAGGACCTTTTCCACGTCGATGATCTCGACCAGCTCGTTGTCTACCTGGGTGACCGCGGTCATATAGGTGCCCTGTGCCGCACCTTTTGGTGGCGGCAGTATCTCCTCCCAGTTCATGTTGACGATGCGGTCCACCGAATCGACCAGGAAGCCCTGTACCTTACGGTTGTACTCCGTGATGATGACGAAGCGGTCGCGTGGATCACCCAGCGCGGGCGCACCGATGGCCATCGCAAGGTCCATGATCGCGATCGTCTTGCCACGCATATTGGCGATACCCAGCACCACCGGGTGCGACTGTGGCACCACGGTCAGTGGCGGGCACTGAATGACTTCCTGCACCTTGAACACATTGATACCAAAACGCTGACGCCCGCCGAGACGGAACAGCAGGAGTTCAAGGCGGTTGTGCCCCGCCAGTTTGGTGCGCATGTCGACGCCGTCAAGTACCCCTGCCATCTGCATCTCCGTGATCGATGATCCTGTGATGGATGGCGTAGCGGCACAGGAACGTCAGGCTTTAATGGCGCCAGACCTGCGAAACCGGCACGAACCTTGCTGCCTGTTG
>JAGRHB010000554.1 GCA_020445245.1 Gammaproteobacteria bacterium | reverse complement strand
AAATGGTGCTGCGGCCGGTATGCGCATCAACTCAAAAATTATGTTGAGCCTGCACCGACCCCGATTGCCCGGAAACGGTGCCTACAAGAGACTCTGCAGCGGCACGGCTGAGTAGATCAACATAATGAAGGCATCTGCATAATCGGCCGAAGCTGCCGTTCAGGATCAGACGCGACAACGGCTGCAATTGATTCGGTCACCGGTCGTAGGCCAGGAGATCCAATCGAATGGCGGCTTTCTGGTGTTCTGAGCGGCAGCTATTGTTAAGGGTTGTCGGATGCCTGCCTTCAGCCGCAGGTCTTCTGGCGGTCACTGGCGCTCAGTGGGCAGGCGTCGGACAAGCCCCGAGGGAGGAAACCGCGGGATGCTTCGCGGTGGTCATGGCAGGTCGCTGGGCTATGGGGATTTGAATCGGCGATTGCTGGCATGAGTTGACGATCAGGTCGGTGGTCCAGACGATGCCAAGGACTCGCGGGTCAGTCGCGGGCTGGAAAAGCCAAACCGCGGGCCTGCATTGCAGGCAAAAACCCCCGTTATGGCGGCATGGCACAAAGGCGGCCCGTATCGGCTGTGACCGATGACGATACGGCGGACTGTCTGAGCAAAGGATGGCGCGATTGTTCATGCGGCGCCTCGCTGTTGCGGGGGTGCACGGATCGGTTGTCCGCGCACCAG
>JAGRHB010000553.1 GCA_020445245.1 Gammaproteobacteria bacterium | reverse complement strand
CGACCGGAAGGGCTCCGGTTGCTCCGCGACAACCGGTTCGAAGCAGACGGATATCTTGGGAGTTTGAACGACGTCCCGGTTTTTGTTGGACGGATTGGTTCCGGTTCATCCTATCTGATTTCAAAAGAGGCACTAGATACCGTGAGATTTACAGAGTTCGAGGATGGCGTTTACGTGCGGGCATCCGTAGAACCTGTTGAGGGAAACGACGCTCTGATAAACCTTAGATTATCCTGGCGTTTCCAATTGGATTTGCTAAGAGGTCAGTGTCTGCAACTCCGATACTTTCATAATCGGTAACGGTGGGAGGTGGTTGTGCCCGAGTTGATCTTTGGTTGTTGAAAGAAACACACCGAAGGAGAGTTCGAATCCCCCGAACCCTGTGGCTACAGTCCAACAAGCTCCGCAATTGCCTTATCCGCCTCGTCTTCCGGAGCGACGTTGCGATTGCCAAGCTTCTTCGGCTTGGGAAGCTTCCCCTGCTCCAGCTCCCCAGTTGCCGTGAATACCGATCGAAAGTGCGCGCTCGCGGTTATCTTTGAGCAACTCGATAGCCGTTCCGGCGATTGCTTCGTAGTTCAGGAAATCAACAGCTGTTTCGTGGTCTAGGGTCAGCATGACGTGTCTTCGTATAGCCCTTCCTAGCCTTGCTCCGGAAACAGTCCGGGCATCCAGCGGGATGCCAGC
>JAGRHB010000552.1 GCA_020445245.1 Gammaproteobacteria bacterium | reverse complement strand
CATGGCCGGCGTCGGCCAGCAGGTCGAGATGCTTCTGCTGCACGTCGGCCAGTCCCTTCAATGAAATCTCGGCCATGGCGTCACCGGCTTCCAGCCACTGGTCCGGCTCGACCAGGAAACGGATGAACCGCCCCTTGGCCGGCGCATTGATCCGCGTGTACGCGTCCTTGGTGATCTGCTGAATGAAGCCCGGCGTCTCGATCCTTCTGACCAGCGTGCCGCGCCGAACCTCCGCGGTCCTGACACCGAGGTTGTTGATGACCGCCGATTTCATCGTCACGACCGGCATTGACTCGTCCGCATGCAGGTCGATTTCGCCGCCGGGCGGCTGGCGTTTGACCAGGTCCATGCCGCAGATCGGGCAGCTGCCCGGTTGATCGCTGACGATCTCGGCGTGCATCGGACAGACATAGTTCGGGTCGCGGTGTTTTGCCGCGTGCTCCAGCGCGGTCTCGCTGGAGATCGTCTCGCGCAGCAGCTGCCGCTCGAGGGTGACGCCGGCGACAAGACCGACGGACACGGCAAGCAGTAGGTGGAGAATCTTCATCGCCATGCATCATAGGTGAGGCAAAGGAAAGGCCCAACCGTCCGAACGACGGTTGAGCCTTCCAGGACTGGATTCGCGCTACGACGAATCAGGTTCGCTTCACGTCAGTCGATGTATCAATGGCTCCAAAGATCATGGCC
>JAGRHB010000551.1 GCA_020445245.1 Gammaproteobacteria bacterium | reverse complement strand
CTACATCCATCGCCTGCTTATAGATCGGAAGGTGTTCATAACGGGCCATGGTGCAAATAACGCCGATTCTCCCTTCGGGCGTGAGCAGGGGGTATCCCCCCTGCACCCCCTTAATGCATCAAATCACCCGAATCACCAAAGCACCAAATGTCAGCGCTTGCGCCGCGTCCAACCCACCAAACCAACCAGTGCGGTGCCGAACAGCCAGACCGCCGCGGGCACTGGCACCGCGCTGACATCGCCGGAACGAACGGCCCAGGCATGCCGCTCACTGTCCTTATAGCTGAGGCCCTGGGCGCCGTCGTAGGTAATGAAGCGCCACGCGTAGTTGGTATCAGGCGCGTACTCCGTACCCGACCAGTACACGGAGGACTGCAGGTTGCTGAACGGCCCGGTGTTGGCCAGCCCCCAACCGGTCTGGGGTCCAGTGCCGCTGGTGTCGTAAAAGGCAAGATTGCCCAGCGTGTCGTACCAGAGACTCGCCATCTCGCTGTACACCGTGGTCGCGGCGCTGCCCGTTTGTACGTTGTAGCCACAGTCTGTGCCGGAATAGGCGGAGTTACAGCCCGATGTACCCGTGTCCACGATGGTCGGCAGGCGCCAGTCCTCATAGCCTCCAAAAACCAGCTGATCCGCCCAGGCCGTCGCGGCGTCCCAGCCCATTCTGCCGTCGGTAAAGATGTTGTCATAC
>JAGRHB010000550.1 GCA_020445245.1 Gammaproteobacteria bacterium | reverse complement strand
TCGAGACTAGCGATCCAGGCGGCAGCGCCGTTGTCGCGTACACCGAGCAACCGTTGCACGTAAACGATGTCGCCGGTGAAGGCTATCTTCTCTTCGGGCAGCCAGACGATGCTGTCCCCCGGGGTGTGTCCACCGCCGGTGAAAATCACTTCGGCCTCAATGCCTTTCAGTGCTATGGAAAAGCGCTGATCGAAGGTTTGATCCGGATAGGCGGGTTCCGTGCCGGCGAAACCATCACCGATGAGTTGTTCCGCCTGGACCATCTGTTCAGCTGCGCGTTCATGCATGTCGGCGGCCGCCGCGGCCGAGGCGATGACCGTCGCACCCTGTTCGCGGAAATAGGCATTGCCGAGCCAGCGGTGGTCCTGGCCCCCGGTATTGACCACCCAGCGGATTGGTTTGTCACTTACCTTGCGGATGGCCGCGTGAATTCGCTCGGCTCCTGCACGGGATGCGCCACTGTCGATGACTGCAACCGCCTCGTTACCAACGATAAAACCAGAGGTCATGTTGTGGCCCAGGTTTTGTGGACTACGCTGCCCGAGATCGCCCACCAGTGCATAGACGCGGGGATTAATCTGAATCGTCTCGAACGCCTGGACATTGGGAAAGGCCAACAGGAGTCCGAGTAACAGCAGAATTTGTTGATGCATCGTTATGGTCCTCTATCTGGATTCATTCATAGGTATGGAAGC
>JAGRHB010000549.1 GCA_020445245.1 Gammaproteobacteria bacterium | reverse complement strand
CGGATTGCCTGTCCTGCGAAGGTAGTGGCGTTCGTGACGACCGGGTCTTTGACTGAACGGGATGGCCATGGTGTCTGTTCGATCGGAGAGACGGGACTGGATTAAACCACGTCTCAGGACGAGCAGCTCACCTCGAGGTGCCGCCCCCAGTCGGGCGGTTCGGCAGCATAGGCCTGTCGCTCCGGCTGCTCGTCGAACGGATGCGACAACAGGTCCAGCAGACGGTCGACCTCCGCATAGTCGCCTTGTTCCGCCCGCTCGATTGCCTGCTGAGCCAGGTAATTTCGCAACACATAACGTGGATTGACCGCACGCATCGCCGCGGCACGTACTGCATCATCCACGCGGCCCTCGGCCCGCAGACGGGCGCGGTAGTCGTCGGTCCATGCGTCGAAAGCCTGGCGATCAATGAAACGATCACGCAATGCTGCATCACTGGCCGCCCCGTCGAGCCGCAGGGATGCGAGGTCGCGGAACAGATTGGTGTAATCGACGCGATTCGCCGCCATGATGTCGAGCAGCGCGGCCGCCAGTGCCGGGTCATCGGCACGTTGCTCACGCAGCCCCAGCTTGGCCCGCATACCGCTGAGGTAGGCAGCGTCGAACGCCGGCTCGTAATCCGCCAGCGCTTCGCGCGCCTGTTCAACGGACGCCTCAACATCGTCGGCATCCAGCAGCGGCAGCAGTGCCTGGGCCAGGCAGGTCAGGTTC
>JAGRHB010000054.1 GCA_020445245.1 Gammaproteobacteria bacterium | reverse complement strand
TGTGGGAGGCTGCGCAGAAACGCCGCTGCATCCGCAAACCCCATGGCCTGTGCATAATCGCGCGAAAACAGCAGCAGGTCCGCTTGTTCGAACAGTTTCTCGATCCCGTTCCTCGGCTTCTCCACCTCGAGTGAAACCGGCAGTCCGCACATGCCTCGCGCACGCCATAGCATCGGGACCAGTTGATCGACCGCGCGACCCTCGAAATGCACCCAATCGAAACTGCGCAGATCCAGCTCGAGAAAGTCCTCGGCGCTATATTCCGGCAGGTCGCGAAAGTGCACGATGCTGCGTGAACCGTTCGCCCTGCTCAGCACGATGTACGAAGTCGGCATCACCGCGTCCGGGATGCGTACCGCCAGCGAGATGTCCACACCGTGGCGGGCAAAACCGTGTTCAATGATCCCGGCCGGCTGAGCGAGGTTGCCGACCCAGAAAGCCTGGACACCCAACTGTGCCAACACTGTCGCGGTATTTGCGGCATTGCCGCCCAGTCGCTGCGATTGCGCCAAGGCGCGCACCTCGCTGTCTTCGGCCGGGTAGTGCTCGACCCGGTTGATGATATCCAGCGTGGCGATTCCCACGCACATCACGCGCGACATAGCGTATCAGCCCACCTTTGTGCCTCTCTTCGCCGCAGTATAGTGCGCAAGCTGCATCGCTCGTGCCGCAGGGGGCCTGGCATTGTGGTGCGCCGGTGTCCCGGGGCTGTAGTCGACTGCGGTCAGCGTGAACAGGAACACGCGACAGCCTCGCTGGCGTCCCGAATGAAGCCGGCTTCAGTGCAGCAACAGCTATTGCAACGGCGGCACGAAAATATTCCATCCGGCTTCGGCAACCCGTTAAAGGCGTGAGTCCCATTGCCGCCAATAACAATGCCGAGCCCCAAAGTGATTTGAGCTGTACATGAGAGATCTACACCCCCCTGAACAAGAACTCCGGGCCGCGTACACGTTCATCCGGAACAGCCCGTTCCCGTCGATTCCCGACGTAGTCAACAAGATCGCCGAAGAATTTTCACGGCCGGAACCGGACTTGTCGCGGCTGATTGGGCTGATCAACAGTGACATTGCACTGGCCGGCCTGGTCCTCAAATCCATCAATTCGGCAGGATACGGATACGAGAATATCGAGTCCGTCCAGCAGGCAGTCGTCCTGCTAGGCCTCAACAAGGTCAAGAATCTGGTGATGGCCTCGTATGTCCGACATTACCTGCCGACCCGCTCGACGTTCGCAAAACGGATATGGGAAGACAGTACAGAGGTCGCCAACCTGGCGGTCAGGATAGCCGCAGAGCTTTTTGATGTACCTCTGGATGAGGCCTACATCGCGGGACTGATGCTCGATTGTGGCGCCATATTCGTCGCCGAGCGTATGCTGGAAAAATACGATGCCGTGTTCCAGATGCGGCACGAACGACCGATGTCCATCAACCGGATCGAGGACTATCGGATCGGCATCAACCATTCCGCGATAGGCTATCTGTTCGCCCGGCACTGGCGATTGCCCGAGCGGGTCTGCCTGGCGATCTATCTGCATCACGGCACGTCGTGCGAAAAAATCGACGATGCGCCCCTGCGCAGCCTGTTGGCAGTCGTGAAGCTGGCGGACTATCTCGTGATGAAGGTCCACACGGGAATCGAACTGGATCACTCGATGGAACAGATCCAGCATATCGCCAGGCTAAAGGGTGAACTGATGATCGATTCGAATGAACTCGCCCATCTGGAACAGATGCTGAACTAGGTCGCGCATTCAGCAGGAAACGAGCCGGGAGTGACCTGGCCCCGACGGCACCGCCGGGCGCCGAACCCGTCCCTCCATGCCATACTGTCGCGAGATCGGATATGGGAACAGTATCCATGCTGCATCGTGTTGATGCGATTGCTCCACCACCGTTTGTGATGTGGCTCGGCCTGGCCGCCGCGCTGGCATCGGGTTCGGCTGCTGCCACTGATATCGCGTGGGGGGAATTGGCATCCGCTATCCGCAGTGCCGACTTTCCGTGTGCACAGGTGCTGAACGCGGCCGACATCGGCGACAACGCCTGGGCCGTCGAGTGCAATTCGGGAAAGTTCGGGGTTACCCGTGATCAGACCGGACAGTATTCGGTGTCACCGGACGATGCACAAAAAGGCGCCTGATCGCGTCAGTCCATCTGACCGGAAGCGGAAAAACCTGAAGATTGAATTCCCCGAACCGGGCTTGAGTGCTACGCACAACGGGTGGTTCTGAAACCCGCCTTATGCGGACCTGGTCTGCCGCTGCATTTCGGCAATCAGGGATGCGGCGGGGAAGACGGTGCGGCCAACCCGTACGGTGGCACGTGCGGTTCGGCCGACCGGAGTGTGCAACAGTCCGTCGCTGCCGACGAAGTAGTGCTGTTCGAGGTACTGTCGGGCTAGTTCTTTGATTTGTGTCACGGGATAGCTCTCCGGCGGGTCCATCGATGTACGGACCCTTTGAGCATGCATCGGCCGCCGCCACCACAACTTTAATTCCACTCACCACAGGGCAACTGGCTCCATCGCGGTCAGTTGCCGTCGCTCTGCGCCGCTTGCTGGAGAAACGTGGACGCCGAACATGTCTTTTTGCCGCTGATCTGCCAATCTGGTCGTTGGATCTCTGGCAGACGATCAGCGCGCGCCGGAGCCGATGGTGCATGCGGAGGAGTTATCCATGACAAGCCTTGAAGCACACTACTCGGTCCGCGACGTCGAGACGCGGATCCTGGCGGCCTTGCGGGCGGCAGGATTGGATCCCGAACAGCGCCTGTCTCCAGAGGTGCTGGGGGCGCTCGACCATTTCCATACGGGCGGCTTCCGCGCTTCCCGCGTGTTGCAGGAGCTGGCACATATTCGGGCCGAAGACCGTGTTCTTGATATTGGCGCCGGGCTGGCTGACGCGGCCCGGATGCTTGCGGCCTCGCCCGGCTGCCGTGTTGACTGCATCGAACTGTCACCCGACTACTGCGCCGGTGCTGTGCTGCTGAATCGTCTGACCGGCCTCGAAGACCGAATCGCGGTACACCGGTGCAGCGCGCTCGAGCTGCCGTTTGCAGACGATTCGTTCGATGCCGTCTGGATGCAGAATGTCGGCATGAACATCGCCGACAAGCAGGGGCTCTACGCGGAGATCCACCGGGTACTCAGGCCCGGGGGCCGGTTCGCCTTCCAGGAAATGACCGCCGGGGAAGCGGCCTCGTCCTATTTTCCACTCCCGTGGGCCACACACCCCGCCGAAAACTTTCTGATTTCCGCCGAAGAGATGCTCTCGGTACTCGATGAGACCGGATTCATCGTTGATTTCTTCGAAGATGCAAGCAACGAACAACTGGGCGCCACACCCGTTGGCGGCCCCCCTGAGGTCACCGCACAGGCACAACTGAGCCTGTCGGTGTACGTCGACAATCTCGCACAGAAGGCGGAGAACGCGACGCGCAGCCTTCAGGAGGGCCAGATCCAATTCGTCAGAGGTGTCTTTCGGGCGAATTAGCAACCAAGCCCTCTCCGCGATTTCGCCCCCGGCCAATCGGCCGGGGGCTGGCCTTCTGTCGATGGCGGCGTCTCAGGACGCCACGTCGAACGACTCGCGCCGGCAGACCCGCTGAGCAAGCAACCAGGTGCGGACGATGGGATGCATCTTCCCAGAAATTGACGGAAGCCTTTACAGTGGCCCGAGCGCCAGCCAGCAGATGGGCTCTAAGTCATTGAATTTCTGATACCTGGTTCGAATGTTGCTTCATCCACTCCCGAAGTCATCAATCACGTCCGGAGAATGGAGCGCCGCATGTCAAACCTGTTGCACAGACACTGGTACAACGACGGCAAGGTATTCATCAAGAAGGTGGATCGATGGGTATCACGCCGCAACACGCCTTCTGACGTCGGGCAGGAGTCCGACTGGCTCGGCTGGGACGGCTGGGTGCGTCCCGATACCGGCCCCCGGTCGGCGCGCGATACAACACTTGCCGGATAGCGCACCGCGTGATGCCGTGATCGGGCACGCCACCTGAGCCGGCAGGATCACGGTTGCCGGGACTCTTCTTCCAGTCGCTCCAGGCGGGCCAGGACGTCGTCCAGCTGCCCCTGCATCATCAGCACCAGATCTTCCAGCTCTTCCAGACGTCGCGCTGCCTGCCGATCCCCTGACACCTCGGGTTCGGATGAGGCCGGAGTGTCCGTCGCCGTGATTGTCTGCGCATCACGGTCGCCGAACAGGTGCATGTAACGTGGCTCACGCGTCCCGGCATCGCGTGCCAGACGGGCCACGAACGGCCCATCGGCACGCTCCATCAAACCGTCTATCACCGCCTCGGCCTGCTGCGCGTCTGCCAGCTCGCACAAGCGGTTGCTGCGTGCGCGCAGTTCGCCGGCGGTCTGAGGTCCGCGCAGCAGCAACACGCAGATGATCCCAAGTTCCTGCGCCGTGAACTCCAGGCTGCCGAAGCCCACGTTACCGAACCGGTGCTGGTACTTGGTCACGCGGCTGCCGAATCCGCCGCGATCGCTGACCAGGTGCCTTTTCATCAGGCCATCGACCGCCTGCTGCACCTCGGCATCGCTCAGTCGCATGACCGGGTCACGGCTGCTCTTCTGGTTACAGGCAACGGTGAGTGCACTCAGTGACAGAGGGTATTGTGCAGGGGTGGTGATCTGTTTTTCGATCAGACAGCCGATGACCCTGGCTTCGTGTGGGTTGAGTTCGATACGCATGGATTGACTCGTCGGCACAACGTGCCGGTGGCGATGGAAGGCGCCATGGTAGTGCGGTGCCCTGTGCGGAAACATCTTTTTCAGTGGCCGCGCATCGGCGGGCCGACAGAAAAAGCTGTTAATCTTCGGTTACAGGAAAGTGCCCGTCCAACGGGCGCTACCGGCACATTGCCGAACGTCGTTTGAACAGGATCGCCCATGGCCAAACCCAATTACGCCTTCGAAAAGCGCCAGAGAGATCTCGCGAAGAAGAAGAAGAAAGACGAGAAGCGCCAGCGCAAGTCCGAGGCCAAGGCCGAACAGGCCACCGGTGAGACGACCCCGGTCGATCCGGCGCAGATCGACTGAATTCCGCGTTTCGCCCTCCCGAAAGCCCCTTGTGTGCACGACCTTCAGCGGTGGACACCTGACATGCCCCCTGTGACGATCACGACGCCGGCAAATCCCGGTCCGGACGTGAATTGCGCAAACTGCGAGGCCTGCTGTTGTCGCCTGCAGGTCATACTGATCGGCGAGAGGGGCATACCCGATCACCTGGTCGAAGTCGACAGATGGGGTGGCAGGAGCATGGCCAGGCTGGAGGACGGTTGGTGCATCGCACTGGACCGCGGAACGATGAAGTGCAGGATCTACGAGACGCGTCCGAAGGTCTGCCGTGATTTCGCGGTTGGTGGTTACGAGTGCCTTGCTGAACGCGGCGTGGGAACCGGAGACGGGCAACGATGAAGAAACTGATCCTGACCCTGGCAATGTTCGCGGCGGCACCATTTGTCGCGGCCGACGATATCGACGAATTTCAGCGACTCGAAAAGGTCATCCGGCAGGACATCGTCTGCCTGGACCTGCTTCCTGAAAATGTCGGCGAAGGCCAGCGCAAACGTGCGACGCGGCAGCTTTACTCGGCCCTGGTGTCCAACATTCGTACCTATATTGACGTCGGCATCCGCATGGGCCTGCCTGATCTGGTCGCGGTCCGCGATTATGTCGGGAGTGACGAGATCCTGGTTGGCGTCTTCCTCGGGGCCATGCTCTCGGACGACGCAGAGCTGCAGCGTGAAAAGGACGCCATGCCGCAGGGGCAGGCAGATGAGGAGACCTCCCGGTTGCTGTGGAGCAGGTACGACTGCGCCGCCACCAACGCCAACCTTTGACGTTTCGGCGCCAGACGGTGGGCACTATCTGGCCGCCGGAGGTCTCGCGTAAGATGGGCGATGCAGGCTACCCCGGAAGGGACGACGCAAACCGCTGCACCTTGCGTACCCCGGCAAGCAGTTCGCCAAGGAGTTTCTCATGTCAGCAAGCCCACGTTTGAAGCCACCGTTTCTGTCGGCCTGGCTGCGCAACCCTTTGCAGATGGGGGCAGTGGTCGCCAGCAGCGACGAACTGGCCCATGCGATGGCCGCGCAGGTGGACGCCGACAGCCAGCTGATCATCGAACTGGGGGCGGGAACAGGCGCCGTCACCACCGCCCTGCTCGCTCGCGGCATTGTGCCCTCGGCCCTGGTCGTGATCGAAAAAGACCCCGAACTCGCCCGGCAGCTGGCACGACGTTTTTCGTCCCCACCGGTCATTACCGGTGATGCCGCGCGCCTGCGTGACCTGCTTGGCCACATCCACAACAGACCCGCAGACGCAGTGGTCTCGAGCCTGCCGCTGCTCAGCATGCGCACGCTGACACGTGTCCGCGTGCTCGCCCAGGCGATTTCGGCCCTGCGCCCCAACGGCAGGCTCATACAGTTCACCTACTCGCCCAAGCCGCCGATCCCCGGCCCGCTTGCCGCGGCACTCGGCGTCAGCGGCGAACGCGTCGGTCGCGTGTTGTGGAACCTGCCGCCAGCGAGTGTCTGGGTCTACACCAAGCTGGGCTGAGCCCTCTCATCGCCCCCGTTCGGGAACGCGGTTTCGCCCGCTGAAACGCTGATGTAATCACAGGCATTTATCGTCGCACCTCCATCTGCATCTGGTGCCACCACCGCCTCACCACGGTCGGCCCGCTTTTGCAGGACTCGAACGCCGGGCAACGAGAATAAGGAGTGTGCCATGCCAACCCCCCATCTTCGATTCACGCGCATCGCAATCGCGATCATCCTGAGTCTCCCCGTCTATGCCGCCGCCGGTCAGGGTGGCGCACCACAGCTGCGGCTGGAGGTCGCCGCCGGCTACCAGAGCCGCGTCTTCGACCAGGGCGCGTCCGAGATCGTCGCCTACGACCCCCACTCCAGGCGCCTGTTCGTGACCAACGGCAACACCGGCAATATCGACGTGCTAGACGCCTCGGTCGTCGACCCCGATGACGACGTCGAAGAACTGCCTTTGCTCAGCGAGGTGGACCTTCACGCCTATTGGGCTGAATCGGGTGGCGCCAACAGCGTGGCGGTGAAGAATGGGGTGGTCGCGGCCGCCGTGGAGAACGCCGACAAGACGCTGCCCGGTCGGGTAATGATGTTCGATACCGTCGGCCAACCGATCTGCCAGGCCGAAGTCGGCGCCCTGCCGGACATGATCACATTCACGCCGGACGGCAGATACGCACTGGTCGCCAACGAGGGCGAACCCGATGGCAACGTGGACCCCGAAGGCTCCATCAGCATCGTCGACCAGGAGTGCGCGGTGCGTACCGCCGACTTCCACAGCTTCGACGGCAAACAGGCGATGCTGCGCGGCATGGGCGTGCGGTTGTTCCCGGACGTCGGCACCCGCATCACGGTCAGCCAGGATCTGGAGCCGGAGTACATCGCCGTGAGTCCGGATGGCCGCACCGCGCACGTGACCCTGCAGGAGGCCAACGCACTGGCCATCGTCGACATCAGGCACGCCAGGGTGACGGAGATCCTCCCGCTCGGCCTGAAGAGGCACGCGTTGCCGTATAACGCGCTCGACGTATCGGACAAGGACGATGCGATCGATATCCGAACCTGGCCGGTCTATGGCATGTACATGCCGGATGCGATCGCCAGCTACAAGGTCGGACGCGCGACCTATTACGTCACCGCCAACGAAGGGGACGACCGCGGCGACGCCGGTGGAGACGAAGCGGAAGAGCGAGGCGACGTCAGCCGTCTCAAAGACATCGACGAAGTCACCTCGTTCGGCCGCAGCGGGCTCGAATTGAGCGACAGGCTGGCCGCCCGGCTAGACAACACCGACGGCGGCACCGACAAAGACCGCCTCGGCCGCGTCAGCATCTCCACGGTCGATGGCATCGACGAAGACGGCAAGCTCGACAGGCTGCATGTATATGGCGGCCGTTCGTTCAGTATCTGGGACGAGCGCGGCCGACAGGTCTACGACAGCGGCTCACAGTTCGAGCGCATCACCGCCGAACTGGCGCCCGGGCATTTCAACTCGACCAACGACGACAACGACAGCCTCGACAACCGCAGTGATAACAAGGGTCCGGAACCCGAAGCGATCGCGATCGGCGAGATCGACGGCCGCAGCTACGCGTTCATCGGCCTCGAGCGTGTCGGTGGGATCATGGTGTACGACATCAGCAACCCGCGTCATCCGGAACACGTCTTCTATATCAACTACCGTGATTTCTCGGTCGATGCAGAAGACGGCACCGTCGACGGCACGGCAGGCGACCTGGGTCCCGAGGGTCTGGTCTTCATCCCTGCGCACCAGAGTCCCGAGCCCGGCGTGCCTATGCTCGCACTGGCCTCGGAGATCAGCGGCACCACCACTCTGTACCGGGTTGTTACCCGCCACGGCCACCATGGTGACCGCAGGGAACGGCACGGCCGGGATCACAGGGACTGACAGGAAAGACCACCCAGGCCACCCGGAAACCGGCGTCAAAGCGCCGGTTTCTTTTGTTCAGCGCGTGAGGCCCGCAGCGCCAAGCAGGGCATCGACGTGCCCCGAGAACCAGAACGGGTCCTCCTGCGCCTGCTGGCGACCCGACTCGGCGGCAGCGACCGCCCTGTCCACCAGCTTGGGGTCATCGCTCTCCAGGGCCAGCCGGATCAGTACCGCCGAGGGAGCCGGCAAGGCGCCCTCCGGCATCGCGCGCTGCTCACCCATTCCGGGGATCAGCGGCCGATCGTCCATGCGCCACCCACCGGGGCCGTGGTAGCGCTGCCAGGCCAAGTTGAGCAACGCGGCGACGAAGGTACGGTCGACCGGGTCACCGCTCAGCTTCGCGTAGTGCGACATACCGTAGGCCACATAGGCATAGTCCTCCAGCGAGGCCTTGCCGATTTCGCGGCCGCCGCTCATCGCACGGCGCAACTCACTGCCGCTCCACAGACGGTCGCGCAGAAAATCGCGAATCCCGGTTGCGGCATCACGCATTGCCGGATCCTGCAGCACCACTGCAGCCTTTGACAGGGCCGCCAGCATCAGC
>JAGRHB010000548.1 GCA_020445245.1 Gammaproteobacteria bacterium | reverse complement strand
CAAAGTGAAACCCCTCTCAGCCAAAAAAGTTGTAGAGGGGTTTCTTGTTATTAGGAGTTTGAAAACCGGGTGTAGCTCAGTTTGGTAGAGCCCTCGCTTTGGGAGCGAGTTGTCGCAGGTTCAAATCCTGCTACCCGGACCAAATCGAGCCCTTGTGAGTTGAATCGCGGATCACAGCGGTGAGTAACTCTCTGCGGAGCCTCCGCATCAATAAGGTCAGAGCGAGTGAGAGGCTCGCACAGTGCTCCCCTGGGCTAACTGGCAACGCCACGAGGCTTAAGACTTCGTGAATCTCGGTTCGAATCCGAGGGGGAGTACCAAATGGGGCTTGGCCGAGCTGTGACGGGGTGTGGATGAGATAATCCATGGCACTTTTATCAGCGATAGAATGTAAAACGACTATACCAGCGATAGAATGTAAATCGATTTTAGGATTGTCTGATCAGGAGACGCAAAAATGGTGAAGTTGACGGGTCTGGAAAGAACTCCAAGACAAGGATCGCTATATGCTTCCGCCTATCAAGCGCACCGACTCTCACGATTCGCTCTACCCTCCCAAGAAGCCACTCATTCAAAAGCCTGAACCCGTTCGCGAGTCTTAGCCTGGTCATATAAGGCTGTAACGCCTGGTCGCGGGAATTCTGGTAAAGAGTCAGGCTGTATAAGGTTAGCGTTTTCTTGCTACCCCTATATACCAGTATAAGGTCATGCGA
>JAGRHB010000547.1 GCA_020445245.1 Gammaproteobacteria bacterium | reverse complement strand
GGCGAGCCGGCGATTGGCGTCTGCCAGCGGCTCGCCCAGTTCGGCGGCAAACGCGATCTCCGTCGACACGCCATCGCGCACCGCATTGTGAGCGCGCAGCGCGGCCTCCGGGTCGACGGCCCACAGGGCCAACACCGCCGGATTCTGCAGCAATGCGGCGGTCGGGATCTCCTGGTTGGTGCCAAGGCCCTTGTGGTCGGACAGTGCGCCGGCGTAGAAGGCCGCATGAGCGGCCTCGCTGTAGGCGCATGCCGGGTTGCCGCCAGCCCGCTCGTGTCTGCCAGGTTCGATCTCGGGCAGCGCGTCGAGCAGGCGGCGAAACGGGTCCATACCGATCAGCGACACTGCGTGGGCCGCGTCCGTGACCTGCTGGCAGGCACCCGGTCGGGCCTGCTCCAGGCGCCGGAATACAGCGATCGCGGCCGCCGGGTCGCTCAACAGCACGCGCTGCAGTTCCTGGTTGCGCGTCGAATGCAGACCGAGCAGGCGGCGCAGCTCCTGCGCGGTCTCGCGCATGATCGGCAGCGTGGTCTCCGCCAACGGTCGGATGCGGGGGCTGGGTTTTGCGGTCGCGCCAGGCATGGCCTGTGTGGCGGCGCTACAGCACTGAACTTGAACGCTGCCGGGTATCGCCGCCAGTGATAAAATCCCGCGATCGACGGCGATCCACCCAGAGCATTCGGACGAGGTAGGGGCATGGCAGGTCACAGCAAATGGGCCA
>JAGRHB010000546.1 GCA_020445245.1 Gammaproteobacteria bacterium | reverse complement strand
GATTTTCGGCTCGTCGATGGCGCGCTCAATGACCTGACACTGGCGGATTTCGCCGGCAAGAAGAAACTCATCAGCATCGTGCCGAGCCTGGACACGCCGACCTGCGCGACCTCGACCAAGGTATTCAATCAGCGCCTCGGTGGCCGCTCTGACGTTGTGGTGCTGGTCGTCTCCGCGGACCTGCCGTTTGCGCAGGGGCGTTTCTGCCAGGCGGAAGGCACGGCCGACGTCAAGACCCTGTCGATGATGCGTTCGCGTAACTTTGCCAAGGACTACGGGATGCTGATCGAGGACGGCCCGCTGGCGGGCATTACCGCACGTGCGGCGCTGGTGCTGGACGAGAACAACACCGTGCTGCATGCACAACTGGTCGGTGAGATCGGCGACGAGCCGGACTACGACGCCGCAATTGCAGCGCTCGGCTGACCGACCCTGCCGCTGCGCGAGCGTATGCCCGGCCGCGCGATTGCGTGCGGCCGGGCCGCAGGACCTGCCGGCCCCCGAGCGAAGGCTGCCCCGTAACCGTTAACGAGCCAATGAAATGCTGATTCAAGAGCTATCCCGACCCGGACGGCGCGCCTTCGCCCAGGCGCCGAAGGACAGTCCTGCGCTGGAGGGTATCCCCGCGGCATTGTTGCGCAGCGGGCCGGCGCAATTGCCCGAGGTCTCGGAGATGCAGGCGGTGCGTCACTACACGCGGCTGTCGCAAAAAAACTTCTCGATCG
>JAGRHB010000545.1 GCA_020445245.1 Gammaproteobacteria bacterium | reverse complement strand
CGTCAGGCCGTCGAGATCGTGCGCGATAGCGGCGTCATCATCTATCCGACCGACTCAAGTTACGCTATCGGTTGCCAGATCGGCGACAAGGCGGCGATGGATCGTATCCGTCAGATCCGGCGACTCAATGATGATCACAACTTCACGCTGATCGGACGCAGCCTGTCGGAGTTGTCGGCATACACCAAGCTGGACAACCAGGCGCATCGCCTGATCAAGAACTTGACCCCCGGCCCTTACACCTTCATTCTCAAAGCGACCAAGCAGGTGCCCAAACGCCTGATGCATGCCAAGCGCAAGACCATCGGCGTCAGGATTCCGGACAATCGCGTGGCCATGGCGTTGCTCGATGAGCTCAATGAACCACTGTTGAGCAGCACCTTGATACTGCCGGGCGACGATATGCCGATGATGGATCCGTACGAGATGAACCAGATCCTCGGACACGGCGTCGACCTGATCCTCGACGGCGGTTACTGCGGTTTCGAACCGACCAGCGTGATCGATCTTCATGATGAGACACCAAAGGTGCGGCGGGTCGGAAAAGGCGACGTCAGTCTTTTCGAGGCATGACCATGGCCGGTGCCGCTGTCGGTGGGTGTCGTCGCCGCCGAGCCTGACAATCGGGCAACCCGGCGATATTGCTGCCCCCTCAACTTCGAAGGACGACAGCCGATCAACCTTCAATCATCCTTGCGAGCGGGATCTCTATGTACAAGGCCTATT
>JAGRHB010000544.1 GCA_020445245.1 Gammaproteobacteria bacterium | reverse complement strand
ATGGCTGGGGTATGAGCGACAATACCGACCACAATGCGATAAGCGCGGCAAAGACACCGGTCTGGGACAGACTGTGGGCGACCTTTCCGCACACCGCGATCCGTACCTCCGGCTCGGCCGTCGGCCTGCCCGGGGGGCAGATGGGCAACTCTGAGGTTGGCCACCTCAATCTCGGTGCCGGGCGCGTCGTCTACCAGGAGTTCACGCGTATCGGCCGCTCCATCCGCACCGGCTCGTTTTTCTCCAACCGCACCCTGACCGATGCGGTCGATCTGGCGGTGCGCGAGGGCTCGGCCGTACACATCCTCGGGCTGCTGTCTCCCGGCGGTGTGCACAGCCACGAAGAACACATCCACGCGATGGTCAGGCTGGCGGTGCAGCGCGGTGCCCAGCGCGTCTACGTGCATGCCTTTCTCGACGGTCGCGACATGCCGCCGAAGAGTGCCGAGGCCTCGCTGCTGGCGATGGATGCGGTGTTCGCCGAACTCGGCCGGGGGCGGGTGGCGACGCTGATCGGTCGCTACTTCGCGATGGACCGCGACCATCGCTGGGATCGTATCCAGCGTGCCTATGAGCTGATCACTCAGGGTAAGGCAGAGCATTGCGCGCCCACAGCGTTGCAGGCACTGCAACAGGCGTATGCGCGTGGCGAGTCGGACGAATTCGTCACGGCCACGTGTATTGGTGACGCGGTGCAGGTGGCCGACGGTGATGTCATCATCAATAT
>JAGRHB010000543.1 GCA_020445245.1 Gammaproteobacteria bacterium | reverse complement strand
TCACTGGAAAAATTGTGGGACCGGACTGCCGGTCTGCGGATGCGAGACCTGTTCGAGGAAGACCCCGGGCGTTGCGAGCGTTTCAGTCTGGATGAATGCGGGATCCACCTGGACTACTCGAAGAACCTTATCACCGACGAGACGATGCAGCACCTGATGGCGCTGGTGCGCACCGCCGACCTGAGATTCTGGGGTGACAGCCTGCTGCGCGGCGACAAGGTCAACAATACCGAGGGCAGGGCGGTACTGCACATGGCCCTGCGCAACGTCGGCGACCGCAGCTACCAGGTCGATGGCGTCGACGTGATGCCGGGCGTGCGCGCCGTGCTCGAACGCATGCGTGCCTTCGCCGACGAGGTACGACAGGGGCGCTGGCTCGGGCATACGGGCCGACCGATCCGCGACGTGGTCAGCATCGGCATCGGCGGTTCCAGTCTCGGGCCGAAGATGGTCTGCAATGCACTGCGTCCCTACCAGAGCCATGATCTGCGGGTGCATTTCGTGTCCAATGTCGACGGCGCCCAGCTGGTCGAGACACTCGACGGTCTGGACCCGGCAACGACCCTGTTCGTGATCGCCTCCAAGACCTTCACCACGCAGGAGACATCGACCAACGCCGATTCCGCCAGAGCCTGGTGTCTGGCGGCGCTGCAGGACCAGTCGGCGATAGCGCGCCACTTCGTTGCGGTGTCGACCAACCGCGAGGCGGTGATTGGGTTCGGGATCGACCCGCA
>JAGRHB010000542.1 GCA_020445245.1 Gammaproteobacteria bacterium | reverse complement strand
AGGTCGACATGCCGATGCTGCCGGTGACCCACGGCAACGATTTCACGCGGCTGCAGATCCTGCTGTACACGGTCCTGCTATTGGTGGTGACGCTATTGCCCTACGGTTACGGCATGAGTGGGGGGCTGTATCTGGGCGGGGCGATGGTGCTCGGTCTGGGCTTTCTTTATTACGCTGTTCGGCTGTACCGAGACGACGATGACCGCATGCCGATGCGCACCTTCGGCTACTCCATCGTCTACCTGATGGCGCTGTTCGCACTGCTGCTGGTCGATCACTATGTGCCACATATCATGTCGCTGATTGGCTGATTCTCCCGCACCACGCATCGAGCGCACATTGCGCCTGAAAGGCGGCCGCGATTCAACTAAACTTGCCGGTGCCCTGTTCCAAGTCAGGCGCATAAGCATTGACTAATATTCTGTGTTCGGCTAGAATCCGCCGTCGCTTCGACGCCGTCGGCGCCAGTGGTCAAGCAGCCTTTTTGTCGTCACGGAAGGATGGGCGGGCCGCGTTTGCGCGTCAGGCCAGGCATTGCCAATGCGACGGCGGTGAAATAAAGGCTTGGCGGGCACGTCTTAGCTGAGTCGCATTTCGTCTATCGCGCTTTGTTTCGCCGCCGCACGATCTCCGAGTGGCGATGGGATCAAAGGTTAGCCAGGGGGGATTTACATGGCGCATTCTGCCGCTGCTGCTACGACGCAGTACAACTACGACATCATCAAGAAGTTTGCCCTG
>JAGRHB010000541.1 GCA_020445245.1 Gammaproteobacteria bacterium | reverse complement strand
ATCGGCGGTGGTGAACCCGTACTCAAGATTCGTCCACGTCGCGATGTACGCGGCCGAGTCATCGCCAACGCCTTGGTATGGCTGCATCCGCCGGAGGTGCCTGGGCAGCAAGTCGCGCCGGCAGATGCCGCGGCGATGCTGCCGGTGCAAGGGGAACTGGTGGCAAGGGCCAAACCCGGCGACACCATCGAACTGCATGACTGTCGCGACCGGCGCCGGCGTTTCATGGTCAGTGAACGCCATGGCAGCGGCGTGCTCGCCGAGTGTGATCGCACCAGCTACGTCGAGAGCGGTATTCCGCTGCGGCTGCGGCGTCGCGGCCGGACGATCGCCACCGGCATCGTTGGCCCACTGCCGCCTATCGAGCCTGCCATCACGTTGTTTCGCGGCGACCGTCTGCGGGTCACCGGTGAGGGCCAGGTCGGACGTCCGGGGCTGCGCGCGGCTGACGGCACTCTGATTGAACCGGCGACCATACCGTGTACGCTGGGCGCAATCCTGCAAAGGGTCGTCAGCGGCGAGCGTGTCTGGTTTGACGACGGCAAGATCGGGGGGCTCGTCACCGAGGTGGGGCAGGATGGCTTTACTGTCGAGATAAGCCATGCCAGGCCGGGAGGCGCGAAACTGCGCGCCGATAAGGGGATCAATCTGCCGGATACCACGTTCGACCTGCCGGCCTTGACCGAAAAGGACCACCGCGATCTCGATGTCATGGCGGCACATGTCGATATGATCGGCTT
>JAGRHB010000540.1 GCA_020445245.1 Gammaproteobacteria bacterium | reverse complement strand
CACGCCGCTGTGCACTGCAACACGATTCCATTGCGCAATGGGGGTTGACCTGGTCGGTTGCGGTCAACATTCTTGTCGATCGCACCCGCAGTAGGAGTCAGAATGCGCCCCGCCCAGTTGCTCACCGTCCTCGATCGCGAATTCGCCAGCACCCGTGATGGCCACCACACACCGGTCATGCTGTGGGGCCCGCCCGGCGTTGGAAAATCTGACATGATCCGGCAAACCGGCGAGCGCCACGCGGCCCCCGTCATCGACATCCGCCTGTCGCAGATGGAGCCCAGCGACCTGCGCGGCATCCCATTTCGCAACGGCGAGTTCGTCGAGTGGGCGGCCCCCGCCATCCTGCCGGACGCCCGGCGGCACGGTGAACAGGGCATCCTGTTTCTCGACGAGATCACCTCTGCCCCACCGAGCGTATCGGCCGCCGCCTACCAGCTGATCCTCGATCGCAGGCTGGGCGAGTACCAGGTTCCCACCGGCTGGGCGATCTTTGCGGCCGGCAACCGCCAGGGCGACCGCGGCGTGACCTATACGATGCCCGCGCCGCTCGCCAACCGCTTTTCGCACTTCGACGTCGACACGCATCTCGACGACTGGGTCGCCTGGGCCTACCAGCACGCCATCGACGAACGTGTGATTGCTTTCCTGCGTTTCCGGCCCGAGCTGTTGTTCGACTTCGACCCTGCACACAACCCGGTCGCATTCCCGTCGCCTCGTTCCTGGGAATTCGCGCACCGCAGTCTG
>JAGRHB010000539.1 GCA_020445245.1 Gammaproteobacteria bacterium | reverse complement strand
GCCCGGTCGAGGCTGGTGGCGATCTGCTCGGCAGTGTTCGCGATATCGTCGCGGCGTTCCTCCCAGGCCGCCGAGATCGCCTCGAGCACGATCCGGAAGCTGGGCATGCCGGAACGCGGTTCGGGCGGGAAGTACGTGCCCGCGTAGAACGGCCGGCGCTCGTGGTCCAGGAACACCGTCATCGGCCACCCGCCGTGCCCGGTCAGCGCCGTCGTGGCCGACATGTAGACGGCATCCACGTCCGGGCGCTCCTCGCGATCCACCTTGATGTTGACGAAGTGGTCATTCATCACCTGCGCGATCGCCGGGTCCTCGAAGGATTCGTGTGCCATGACGTGGCACCAGTGGCACGCCGCATACCCCACACTGAGCAGGACCGGGACGTTGCGTTCGCGCGCCTGCTCGAACG
The DNA here is from genome assembly GCA_020445245.1 of Gammaproteobacteria bacterium. The sequence continues at coordinate 339 of JAGRHB010000539.1, read as the reverse complement.
CCTCGTCACACCACGGCCACCAGTCGACCGGGTTTTCGGCGTGCTGCAGCAGATACGGCGATGACGATCCCGTCAGACGGTTGCTCATTCCTGATGACTCCTGATCAGCGGCGCGTGTATCGCTGAGCCAAGTGAAACACGAAGCAGATTCTCGGGGGCCTGACCCGACTCGCCATCAAATGGGGGCCGCGGAGCGCACCATCGCCCTCACTGTGGCCCTCATGTGATGGGACAAAAGGGGTATAAGCCCCAGAGTGCACGTCGTCGCCATCACATCGGGGCCGCCGAGCGCACCATCGCCCCTGCTGCGGCCCCCATTTGATGGGAAGGGGTGTAAGA
>JAGRHB010000053.1 GCA_020445245.1 Gammaproteobacteria bacterium | reverse complement strand
CGGGCAGCGACAGGCGGTTGTCGTTGAAATCCAGTCTGCCCGCGAGAGCATATTCGCCGTGCTTCGCCAGCGGCAGCGTGAAGTCGAGATCAAGCGAGGTGTCACCCTCACCGCGCAGGATCTGCGCGAAGTGGCCGAATCGTGCGGCCAGTGCAGGCTCGCCGAGGACCCTCAGGTTGTTGCGCAGCGGCCCCTTCAACTGGCCTTTGATCTGCAATGGGCCGGTGGGGTTGAGGCTGTCGATATGGCCGGCAACCTCGACGATCCGGCTGTCGTAGATGGTGCCGGATCTGGATTCTATATCCAGCTGATTACCATGGAACCTGACATGCGCCGCCAGGTTCTCGATTTTCGGCCAGCCCTCGCGGTAGTCCAGTTCGATGTCCTGCGTGTCGAACACCACCTGGAAGATGCCGTTGCTGCCCTTTTCAAACGGGAAGTCACCGAGTGGTCCGTGCACCAGGGTGGTACCGGACAGCACCCGCCCGGAGACGATCGAACGGTCGAGCCAGTCGACCAGGTGCTCACCCATGATCGCGACAGGATAGTAGTGGTTGGCAAATGCGGCATCGCCGTCGCGAAAATCCGTCTGCAGGTCCAGAAACGGCCGACGCCCTTCGACGTGCTGCAGCTGCAGCCGGGTGCTGGTATGGATATGCGGTGTGTCTGCAAGCAGCCGTTCGCCGGCCACCAGCCAGCCGTCGGGCCGATGGGTGACATTCAGACGACCCTGTAGCACCAGCAACTGCAGTGGGTCACGAAACAGCTCATTGAAGCGCACCGCGGCGTCTCTGCTGTCGAGTTCCAGGGCGATGTGGTCCTGCTGGCCGTGCAGGCTGCCGCTGATATTTTCCACACCCGGGGCTTTACCCCAGGGTGAGACCGAGAGGCCGTCGAACCGTGCGCGGGCGCGCCATTCAGGGTCCCCGGTGCCGGTGCGCGCACTCAGCCGCAGGTCCCGGATTTCGCCCTTCGGGTGCAGGTTTGCCAGCGGCTCGCGTATCGTCTCCCAGGGCAGGCGTACGCGCAGGATCCGCACGATGTCTTCGATGCGCAGATAGCCGGCCGCCAGCTCGACGCGGTGCGTGTCGTCGGCCTGTGGCACGATGGTCAGCGCCAGGTCGGTGCCCGGCCAGTGGTGGTCGCCGAAGTCCAGGCTCAGTTGTCTCAGCCCCAGCTGCAGGCCGGTGGCGTCGCGCCGATACGCGTAGCGGGTGCTGGCAGCGGGCAGGTCGAGTGGCAGGGCGTCGTCAGACTTCGGATGCAACGCCAGGTTGCGCAGGTGGATTTCACCCTGGCTCTCGACCGGCAGCGCCGCCTCCCAGCGCATCCAGGCCTCTGCATCGAGCTGCAGGCTGTCCATACCGTAGCTCGGCGGCAGATAGGGCGAAAACAGGTCTGCGACATCCAGACCGTCGACCTTGATGTAGGTGTCGCCATGCCATTCGGTGGTGCCGAGAAAGCCGTACAAGCGGGCAGATACGTCCGCCGTGCCCAGGGACGTTTCGAGGCGCGCCCGCAGGTCCAACCTGCTGGCGTCGCGGTCCAACACGACGTTGACATTGTCCAGCGCGAAAGGCGCCTTGCCGGCCTTGCGGTCGATCCACAGTACCCGAGTGTCGACCATGCGCAGGTGGCTGGGAAGCGGCGGTGGTGTGGCCACACCACCGGCGTCGTGTGCGATCAGGCCGATGCCTTCGAGGTGGAAACGTCCGGAAGGCTCACGTACCGCGGTCAGCTGCAGTCCATTGACAGTGACCCGCAGGGCATCGGCGAATCCGCCGCGCAGCAGCGCCACCAGATCGAAATCGATGCCGACACGGTCGACGCGCAGGGCTTCTGGGGCTGCGCCGACGGTGACGTTGTGCAGTTCCAGCAGTGGACTCGGGCCATACCAGCGCGCGCCAAGTCGGCCGATTGTCACCGGCGTGCCGAGTCGTTCGCTCAATGCCGCCGCGACCTCGTCGCGGTGGTCGGCGATGAACGGCGTGGCGAGACGCACCGTGAGCGCCAGCAGCCCCCAGCAGATCAGCAGCCCGGCCAGCAGTCTCGTGATGATGCGCAATGATTGTCCCGGCGAGTTCGCCTGTACCTGCGGTGCAGGTCAGATCAGCACCACGTCATACTGTTCACGGTTGTACAGTGCCTCGGCCTGCAGCTTGATCGGGCGGCCGATGAACTGCTCGAGCTCGGCGAGGTTCTGCGACTCCTCGTCGAGCAGGCGATCCACCACCTCCTGCGAGGCCAGCACCAGCAGCTGTTCGACGTCGAATTGCCGCCACTCGCGGAGAATGTCGCGAAAGATGTCGAAACAGGTGGTCTCGGCGGTCTTCAGTGTGCCGCGGCCACTGCAGGTGGGACAGCTCTGGCACAACACATGTTCCAGGGATTCGCGCGTGCGCTTGCGGGTCATCTCGACCAGGCCCAGGGATGACACCTCCGAGATGTGGGTCTTGGCATGGTCGCGCGCGAGACAGCGCTCCAGGGCCCGCATCACCTGACGCTTGTGTTCATCGTCGGTCATGTCGATGAAGTCGATGATGATGATGCCGCCAAGATTGCGCAGGCGCAGCTGGCGGCAAATCGCCTGAGCGGCCTCGAGATTGGTCTTGAAGATGGTCTCTTCGAGATTGCGGTGGCCGACGAAAGCGCCGGTGTTGACATCGATCGTGGTCATGGCCTCGGTCTGGTCGATCACCAGGTGGCCGCCGGACTTGAGGTCGACCTTGCGCTCGAGCGCCTTCTGGATCTCGTCCTCGACCCCGTACAGGTCAAAAATAGGCCGCTCACCCGGGTAGTACTCGATCGACGAGCGCTGATCGGGGATGTACTTGGTGGCGAATTGCTGCGCCTTCTCCCAGGTCGAGCGCGAGTCGATCCGCACCTTTTCGACGTCCGGGTTGATAAGGTCACGAAGCGCACGCAGCGCCAGCGGCAGGTCCTCGTGGATCAGCTGCTTGCCCGGCGCACCAGCGGCCCTTTCCTGGATCGAGTTCCACAGGCGGGCGAGGAATCGCATATCGTTTTGAAGGGCCTCCTCGGAGACACCCTCGGCGGCGGTACGCGCGATGAAACCGGCGCTGATGCTGTTGGATTCGGCGTATTTTGCGAGTACCTCGCGCAGCCGTGTCCTTTCGTCCTCGTCCTCGATCTTCTGGGACACGCCGACATTGGTCATATTCGGCATGAACACCATGTAGCGCGACGGGATCGAGATGTTCGTGGTCAGTCGTGCGCCCTTGGTGCCCAGCGGGTCTTTCACGACCTGCACGATCACCTCGCCACCCTCGCGTACCAGGTCGGTGATCTGTACCGATTTGTCCGCACTGGCGCCGTGGATGTCCGAGGCGTGCAGAAACGCGGCGCGTTCCAGTCCGGCATCGACGAACGCCGCCTGCATCCCCGGCAGGACACGGCATACCTTGCCCTTGTAGATATTACCGACCAGGCCCCGTTTGGCCATGCGTTCGACGATGATCTCCTGAACGACGCCGTTTTCGATCACCGCGACGCGGGTCTCCGGGGGCGTGACGTTGATCAGGATTTCTTCACTCATACGGCGAGTTTACACGCCCGCACGACTGTAAACGCCGATCGCGTGCAGGATCTGCATGGTCTCGAACAGCGGCAGTCCCACGATGCCCGAATAGCTGCCCTCGATACGCTCGATGAACGTGGCTGCCAGCCCCTGCACCGCGTAACCGCCGGCCTTGTCGGCGGGTTCGCCGGTGGCCCAGTAGGCGGCGGCCTCCCGGGCACTGAGGTCGCGGAACATCACCCGGCTCAGGCTCAGGCGGTAGTGCGGCCGGTCGGCCAGCACCGCGACGCCGGTGAGCACCTCGTGGGTGCGCCCCGAGAGTTGCAGCAGCATGTCGATCGCGTCGTCTCGGTCTGCCGGCTTGCCCAGTATCCGCTGCCCGAGCACGACCGCTGTGTCGGCGCCGAGTACAGGGATGTCTGGATAGCGGACGTGCACTGCGCTGGCCTTTGACAGGGCCATGCGCTCGACATAGTCGGCTGCGCCTTCGTCGTCGCGGACACGCTCGTCGATATCCGCGGCGTGGGTGCGGAACTCGATGCCGATCTGGGACAGCAGTTCGGCGCGGCGGGGTGATTGCGAGGCGAGGATGATCATGGTCGTATCGTCGTGCTGGCGTATGTTCCCGGGGAGCCAGTCGGACTTATGGCTGACAGGCTCCCAGGCAGCGACGATAAACCAAGTCGTGGTGCCGGTCGCGATCAGGCGCGGTGGTAAGGGTGATTGCGCAGGATGCTCCATGCCCGGTACAGCTGTTCGGCGAGCACCACCCTGACCAGTGGGTGCGGCAGCGTCAGGGCCGACAGCGACCAGAGCTGCGCCGCTGCGGCGCGGACCTCGGCGCCGAGACCGTCCGGCCCGCCGACCAGCAGCGCGAGGTCTTGGCCACTGTTCATCCAGGTATCGAGTTGTGCGGCCAGCTGCTCCGTCGACCAGCTCGTGCCGCCGACCTCCAACGCCACAGCCGTGGCCCCCCTGGGCACCGCGGCAAGCAGGCGTTCACTCTCGTCGCGGATGATGCGGGGGATGTCGGCGTTTTTGCCGCGCTTGCCCGCGGCGACCTCGGTCAGGCGCAATGCACACTCGGCCGGCAGTCGTTTCGCGTACTCGTTGAAGCCGTCCTGCACCCAGCGCGGCATCTTGTCGCCGACGGCGATCAGGTGGATCTGCATCGCGCAGCGGGCCGGGCCCGCTAGGGCGAACCGCGTTCCTTGCTGATCTTTTCGGCCGCCACCGGATCAACGCTCCACAGCCGTTCGAGCTGATAGAAATCACGCACGCGCTGCTGCATCACGTGGACCACGACACCGTTGAGGTCGATCAGGGCCCACTCGCCCTCCTGCAGCCCTTCGGTGCCGATCGGCGCCTGGCCGGCCTGCTTGGCCTGGAAGGCGACGGATTCTGCGCTGGATTTTACGTGACGGTCGGAGGTCCCGGAGGCGATCACGAAGAAGTCCGTGATGCTGGTCTTGCCGCGGACATCGAGGGTCACGATGTCAAAGGCCTTCATGTCTTCGAGCGTTTTGACGACGAGATCGCGGAGTTCTTCTACCTGCATGCGGGGGTCCAGAAAGGATTCTTCAGCGAATCATAAACCATGGGCGGGTGATTGGCGGTATAGCTGATGCCGGGCGGCCAGGGCCAACACCGCCGGCGGGGCGAGGAAATCGGCGCTGTGGCCGGCGGCGATACGCGCCCGGATGTCGCTGGAGGCGATATCCAGCTGGGTCACCGGACAGAATACGACCTGGCCGTGGAGTGGGGCATCGGGCGGATCCTGTGTCTGTTTCGCGGATGCCCGGGCGTCCTTGCGCGCGCCATGGCCGGGACGCTGCAGCACGGCGATATTAGCCGTCGCGAGGATGCCCTCCGGGTCGCGCCAGGACGAAAAACCGGCAAAGGCGTCACTGCCCAGCAGCAGCCAGAGCGTGGCGCTGGGGAAGTCGATGCGCAACGATCGCAGGGTGTCAATGGTGTAGGACGGCCCGGCGCGGCGCAGTTCACGGTCGTCCGCCACCAGGTCGTCGCGCCCTGCGACCGCGGCCTGCAGCATCTGCAGACGCAGCGCCCCGGGGGCCTCCGGCTGGTCGCGATGCACCGCGTGGGCCAGCGGAATCAGGCGCACCTGGTCGAGGCCAAGTGACTCCAGCGCATCCAGCGCGATGCGCAGATGGCCGAAATGCACCGGATCGAAGGTGCCGCCGAAGACTCCGATCGCCGCCCCGTCCCCAGGAGATGCTTCAGGTCCGGATGTGTCCATCGCCCAGCACGATGTATTTCACCGAGGTCAGGCCTTCGAGGCCGACCGGGCCGCGTGCGTGGAACTTGTCGGTCGAGATCCCGATCTCGGCGCCGAGGCCGTATTCGAAGCCATCGGCGAAACGCGTCGAGGCATTGACCATCACCGAACTGGCATCGACCTCGCGCAGGAACCGGCGCGCTTTCGTGATGTTCTCGGTGATGATGCTCTCGGTGTGCATCGAGCCGTGCAGCGTGATGTGATCGATCGCTCCGTCGATGTCCGCAACCACGCGGATCGACAGGATCGGGGCGAGATACTCCTCGTCCCAGTCGGTGTCGGTCGCGGGGCCGCAGTGGTGGCCGAGAATCCGACAGGTCTGCGGGCAGCCGCGCAATTCGACGCCTTTTTCGAGGTAAGCCGCCGCCAGGTCGGGCAGGAAGTCCTCGGCGACGGTCTCGTTGACCAGCAAGGTCTCCATCGTGTTGCAGGTGCCGTAACGCTGCGTCTTGGCGTTCAGCGCCACATCGAACGCCTTGCGCGGATCCGCTTCGTCGTCGACATAGACGTGGCAGACGCCGTGCAGGTGCTTGATCACCGGAACGCGCGCCATGGCACTGATGCGCTCGATCAGTCCCTTGCCGCCGCGCGGAATGATGACGTCGATGGATTCCGGCATTGTGACCATCAGGTCGACGGCGGCACGGTCTGTGGTGGCGACCACCTGCACTGCGTCCGGTGGCAGCCCGGCCCGGTCAAGCCCGCGCCGGATGCTGTCGGCAATCGCCTGGTTCGAGTGAAATGCCTCCGAGCCACCTCGAAGTACAGTGGCGTTGCCTGACTTGAGGCACAGGGCGGCGGCATCGGCGGTCACGTTCGGCCGTGACTCATAGATGATCCCGACCACGCCGAGCGGCACGCGCATGCGCCCGACCTGGATACCGCTGGGGCGGAACTTCATATCGAAGATCTCACCGATCGGGTCCGGTAGCGCGACGATCTGGCGCAGTCCCTCGATCATGCTGTCGATACGCCCCTGGTCGAGTTCGAGGCGGTCGAGCAACGCCGCATCCAGCCCCTTGGCGCGACCGGCCTCGAGGTCCAGGCGATTGGCTTCGATCAACTGGTCGCGTTGCGCATCAAGGTCGTCGGCGATGCCCTGCAGTGCGGCGTTCTTGGCACCGGTATCCGCGGCAGCCAACGCGCGTGAGGCGGTCCGCGCACGTCGCCCCAGATCCCGCATATAAGCGGATAAGTCGTCGATCTGCCGTGAATTGGCGGCCTGGCTCATGTCGGTGCCCGTCAATCGGTGATTGGAGCTGCGATTCTAACTCAACCCTGCCGCATGCGACCAAGGCGCCCTGCGGCGTTCAGTTGCCGGACGCGGAGACCGGTTGTGGTGCGGTGCAGGTCGCGACGCCGGCCGACTCCCAGGAAAACTTCGGCAGGCTGAGGAAGGCCTCCTGGATGCCGTTGTTCCAGGCGTCGCGGACGCTGATCAGGTACTTGTCGTCAGCATCGAACCGGCATCGGCAGCCGAGAACGAGGCTGTCTGCCTCGTAGGTCGCCAGTTCGAATGGCGGCCCGACCGTGATGTTCGATCGCGTGGTGGCGTCCAGCGACACCAGAGCCAGTCGGGCGCCCTGGTTGAGCGAAAGGCCCGGGTGGACGATACGGTCGAGCGCCGGCTTTCCGTATTTGCTCTCGCCAATCTGCAGGTAGGGAGTCTCCGGCGACGAGGTGATGTAGTTGCCCTGAGGGTAGATCAGCATCAGGCCATGCGGCTGGCCGGCAATCTGGCCGCCGAGGATCAGGGTCGTCTCACCGCTCACGCCGGACTGGGCGAGCGCGTGACCATGTTCCTTCTGCACCGAGAGGCTTACGGCACCGACGTACTCGGCGGCCTCGAACAGGTAGCGAACGTTGGCCAGGTTTGGTCCGCCGGTCGGGTAGTCGAGGTCACGCTGGATGTGGTTGACCACCTCCTGGGTGGTCGCCAGGTTGCCGGCGGAAAGCAGCACGAACAGGCGGTCCGGTGCAGGCGTGAAGACGTGCATCTTGCTGTAGGTGGTCACGTAATCCACGCCCGCGTTGGTGCGGGAGTCCGACGCGAAGACGAGACCGTCTTCAAGACTTAGTCCAACGCAATAGGTCATCGTGGTGGTCAATCCGGGCAAGTGCAGTATGCGCAAGTATGGGGCGAAATCATGCCTCGGTGGAAGCCCCGTCGTCGCCTGGCAGCCTGCCGCACTCTGCTAAGCTCTTATCTGCCCATTCCGTATCGGCCGTTGTTTGGCCAAGGTGATGCAATGTCTATCCGCGTGGCGCTCCGCCATAGGACCGAGTATCTGTTCGACCGCAGTGTGTCCCTGTCGCCGCACCTGATCCGCCTGCGACCGGCCCCCCACACGCGCACCCCCATTCACGAGTATTCGCTGAAGGTCGACCCTGCCGAGCACTTTCTCAACTGGCAGCAGGACCCGTTCGGCAACTTCGTGGCGCGCTACGTGTTTCCGGAAAAAACACGAAAGATGGTCGTTGACGTCGGGCTGGTGCTGGAAATGGTCACCATCAACCCGTTCGATTTCTTCGTCGAGGAATACGCCGACAATTTCCCGTTCGAGTACCCCAAGCAGCTCCACAAGGAACTGAAGCCCTATTTCGAGTGTACCGAATCGGGCCCGCGCCTCACGGATTGGCTGCGCGGCGTCTCGCGCGAACCGACGAAGATCGTGGATTTCCTGGTGGCGCTGAACCAGCGCCTGCAGCATGAAATCGGCTACGTCATCCGCATGCAGCCGGGGGTGCAGACCTGCGAGGAGACCCTGGACCTTGCCAAGGGTTCGTGCCGCGACAGTGCCTGGCTACTGGTGCAGATCATGCGCCACCTGGGGCTGGCGGCCCGTTTCGTCTCGGGTTACCTGGTGCAGCTGGCGCCCGACCAGGAGTCACTCGACGGCCCGTCCGGCCCGACCCGGGATTTCACCGATCTGCACGCATGGGCGGAGGTCTTTGTGCCAGGTGCCGGCTGGATCGGCCTGGATCCGACCTCGGGCCTGTTTGCCGGAGAGGGGCATATTCCGCTCGCCTGCACCCCGGATTTCGTGAGTGCCGCTGCGGTCACCGGGGCGGTCAGCAAGTGCGAGGTCGAGTTCAGGTTTCTCAACGAGGTGACACGGATCCACGAGGACCTGCGGGTCACACTGCCGTACAGCGACGAGCAGTGGGGTGCGGTGATGGCACTCGGCGAGCGGGTCGATGCCGAGCTGACGGCCAATGACGTGCGCCTGACAATGGGCGGCGAGCCGACCTT
>JAGRHB010000538.1 GCA_020445245.1 Gammaproteobacteria bacterium | reverse complement strand
TGGCGCTCCAGCACTCCACTCCCGACGACTATATCTTCGCTACCGGTCAATTGCACACGGTGCAGGACATCATTGAAATCGCTTTCGCCGCAATCGGTCTTGACTGGCACCGCCATGTCAAACTCGATCCCAACTTTCTGCGGCCGGCGGAACCGCTTCAACTGGTCGGCGACGCTGGCAAGGCTCGTGCCGTGCTCAGATGGATGCCCAAAATCCCCTTCAGCGAACTGATCCAGGAAATGACCCTGGCGGAACTCGACAACCTGCACTAACCGGAAACCTCATAGGACCCCAACGACCATGTCTCCACCGAAAACCGCCCTGATCACCGGCGTCACCGGCCAGGACGGCGCCTACCTAGCCGAATTCCTGCTCAACAAGGGTTATACCGTCCACGGTATCAAGCGCCGTAGTTCGCTGTTCAACACCGACCGCATCGACCATCTCTACCAGGACCCGCATGAGCCGGATCGCCGTTTCGTTCTCCATCACGGGGATCTGACCGACTCCAGCAGTCTGATTCGCATTATCCAGCAGGTGCGGCCCGACGAACTCTACAATCTTGCCGCCCAGAGCCACGTCGCCGTCTCCTTCGAAGAACCGGAGTACACCGCCAACTCCGACGGGCTCGGCGCCCTGCGCCTGCTCGAAGCCATCCGCATCCTGGGGTTGGAGCAAAAAACCCGTTTCTACCAGGCCAGCACCTCCGAACTCTACGGTCTGGTGCGGGAAATCCCCCAGCGCGAGACCACGCCCTTTTACC
>JAGRHB010000537.1 GCA_020445245.1 Gammaproteobacteria bacterium | reverse complement strand
CAGGCAGTCCGGGGTCAAATCGGCGTGATGGCCTCATCGCGGCCGTTGCAGCAGGTGGCAGATGACCCGTCGACCGATGAGTCGGTGCGCGAGCGACTGCGTCAATTGCCATTGATGATCGAATTCGCAGTCGGTGAGTTGGGTCTGCACGAAACCGGCAGCTATCGCCTGTATGCCGATGTCGGGCGCGACGCACTGGTGTGGAGCGTGGTGGCGACACCGTTCGATTCGTTGCAGCCACGGCAATGGTGTTATCCGATAGTCGGTTGCGCGAGTTACCGGGGTTACTTCGATCGCGACAGGGCGAACGCCCATGCCGACTCGCTGGCCGGTGACGGCTGGGATGTCGCGGTCGAGCCTGTACCCGCTTATTCGACGCTGGGCTGGTTGAGTGACCCCTTGCCCAGTACCGTGATCGACTGGCGCGTGGCGGACATCGCCGGCCTGGTTTTTCACGAACTGGCGCACGAGACCCTGTATGTCGCCGATGACAGCGCGTTCAACGAGGCGTATGCAACAGTGATCGAGACCGAGGGTGTGCGGCGTTGGCTGCAGCATCACGGTACGCCGCAGGAACGCGGCGAGCAGCTGACTCAGGGGGCACGAAGACAGGATTTTCTTGCGCTGTTGATGAAAACCCGCGGGCAGCTTGCCGATCTCTATGCATTGCAGCCGGCGCCGCCTGAGCTGGCGCTGCGCAAGCAGGCGATATTCGCGACATTGCGTGAGGCGTATTCGCAGCTGAAGCTTGACTGGGGTGGATATGCCGGGTACGACA
>JAGRHB010000536.1 GCA_020445245.1 Gammaproteobacteria bacterium | reverse complement strand
AGCAGTCCGAGCGGCTTTTCGCGGACGAACAGCGACATCATGTAGCCACCCTGGGCAGCCAGCATCGGCCGCAGCGAGGCGGGCAGATGACCCTGATACTTTGCGGCGTTGTCGGGGTGCAGCCACACGCTCTGCGTCTTTGTCAGCAACAATGTGAACAGATTCTTCTGCGACAGATCCAGGTCGAGGCTGCGCAGGCCGTCGTCGGCATCGCCGCCGAGTGCCAGGCGGGTGCGCAGGCGGCTGCGGTCCTGGTTCAGCATTGCGAACACGACGCGTGCCGCGCCGCACTCGTCACGGATCTGCCGCATGATCCCGGCCATCGTCGTGTGCAGGTCCGGGGCCTGGGTGACCGCAACCGGCTGCTCATGCGGGCGCCGCCCACCCAGCAGCGGGATGTCATGGTCGTCATTTTCGTCTTGGCCGATCTCGCCGGGCATGAACATCAGCGCGAAACCCGGCAGCGGGTAGTTGTACCGACTCAGAGACCGTGCCGCCTCGGTCGCCTGCTGGTGCAGCCAGGCACAGGCCCGGTCGCGGCTGACGTCGAGAAACTCCGACAGCTGCTCGGTCGCTGCATGGGTTTCCTCGCGCTGCCAGCCGGCCGAGGTGGTGCGCGCCAGGCTGTCGGCGATCTTCACCGTCTGCGGGCGGGTGTTGCCGGCCTGATCGTCGCGCATCGCCTGCTGCGCCAGTTGTGGGAAGGCCCACGCGGTGGCGAGCCGGCGATTGGCGTCTGCCAGCGGCTCGCCCAGTTCGGCGGCAAACGCGATCTCCGTCGACACGCCATCGC
>JAGRHB010000535.1 GCA_020445245.1 Gammaproteobacteria bacterium | reverse complement strand
ACGTGGCGTTCCAGCCCCAGTGAGGTGCTCAGCCTGTGCAGGTGCCTGGTCGCCGGTCCTTCGCCGGCGACGACCAGGAGACTGCGCGGGTGTGAGTGACGCACCCGGTCGATCACACGCAGCAGGAAGTCGATGTTCTTTTCATGCGCGACACGGCCGACATAGAGCATCAGCTGGCGGTCGTCACCAATGTCGTGTCGTGCGCGAAAGCGCGCACCGTCCCCACCGCTGAAAGCGCCGGCAGGGATGCCGGTGGGGATGATGCCGGCCGGCGTGGTGACGCCGTAGCCATGCAGCACATCGAGCATCGGCCGGGTCGGTACCACCATGGCATCGAGGACCCCGCACTGCGTACGGGAGAAGTGCCGTGCCGCGTAGCGCAGGACCTTGCGAGGTAGCCACGGAAGGTACTTGTCCAGGTATTCCTCGAAATAGGTGTGGTAGGTCTCGACCACGGGAACCCCAAGTTGCCGGCTCAGCCAGACACCTTCGTAATGCGCGGCAAACGGCGTGTGGATATGGATGATGTCGAAGTTGCGCCGTTGCAGTCGGGGGAGGTGTCGGCGCAGGGCGCGCCGCTGCATCAGGCGGTCCTCCGGGTCGACGAACAGGTAGCGCGACGGGATGCGGATGACCTCGAAGCTGTCGTCGAGCGGGGTGGGGTAGGCGGGGGCGATCAGGGTGACTTCGTGGCCCTGCTGCTGCAGTTCGCGGGCAAAGGTGCGAATTGATGTGGAAACGCCGTTGACCCGCGGAAAGTAAACATCGGAAATCTTGAGGATACGCATCGCCGGCGGATTA
>JAGRHB010000534.1 GCA_020445245.1 Gammaproteobacteria bacterium | reverse complement strand
AGACTTAGCTAAGTTCGGTTAAAAAAGATGCTCAAATGAAAGTGAATATGCATGAGGCAAAATCCCAGCTTTCCCGCCTGGCTGAACTCGCCTGGCAGGGCGAACCCATCGTCATTGCCAAGGCCGGGAAGCCCTATTTGGATCTGGTTCCGCACCGCGGCAAAACTGGTAAGAGGCAACCGGGGTTGCTGAAAGGAAAGATACAGATAGCTGCGGACTTCGATGATACGGGCGAAGAGTTGATTGCCGATTTTGAGGGCGATTGATGCTGCGCCTGCTGCTCGATACGCATGCCTTTCTATGGTGGTTGGCCGACGCCCCTCAGCTCGGTGGCTCTGCCCGCAAGGCGATGGCTGACGATCGCAATGAGGTTTTTGTGAGTGCGGCGACGGGCTGGGAGATTGCCATCAAACGGGCGGCGGGCAAGTTGCAGGTCCCCGACAACCTCGATGCTTTGGTCGAGGAGAGCGGCTTTTCTCATCTACCGATTACGTTTTTTCATGGTGAACAGGCCGGCGCATTGCCGATGCACCACCGCGACCCTTTCGACCGCATGTTGATCGCACAGGCCCAGGCGGAGGGCTTGATCATCGTAACCGGGGATCCCTACATTCCACTTTACGGCGTGCGGACATTGGCCGCCTAACGGTCCTGCTTGTTCTCGTCCCGGGTGTTGCGGTTCTTCGGCACGCTGACCAGGCTGGCGTCGATGATCTGGCCGCCCTTGGGCATCAGCCCCGACTCCCAAAGTTGCTCGTCAAAGCGTTGGAACAGCTTGTCGATCAGCCCGTGGCGCGCCAACTGCT
>JAGRHB010000533.1 GCA_020445245.1 Gammaproteobacteria bacterium | reverse complement strand
CCGCCTGGTCGAAGCGCACATCGCGACCCGCCCGGCACCCGAGTCACTGCGCCGTGCCGAGGCCCAGGCGGAGTCGGCGGTACGTGCCGCGCTACGCGAGCCCGGCAGCGTGCAGCACCTGCCGAGTGCGAAGCGTCCCCCGTCACCGGTACCGCTGTGGCTTCATCCGCAACCGCCGGGGCAGCTGTCGGCGCACAAGGCCGCCGATCCCGATACCCCCGAGGCAGCCGGTGACGAACAGCGGCGGGAACTGGAACGTCTGCGTCGTCAGGCCGAACGGGTCAAGACGCCGGAGAGCGACCGGGGCCTGATCACGGTTCGCATGGAGAACATCTTCACCTGGGGAGAGTTCGTCAATGTCGATCGCGGCTCCGAGGACGAGGATGATCTGGACCGCGCCGAATCGATCGCCCGCGACCTCGACCGCCTGGCGGTCAGCCGTGATGCCAAGCGCGCAGCGGCGACCCTGAAGTTTGATCTCGACCTGCCGGCGGAGGCTGAGGACGACCTGGTCATCGGCGAGGGCATCCGTCTGCCCGAGTGGGACTGGAAGCAGCAATGCCTGCTGCGCGACCACTGCCGCATCGTGCCGATGCTGGCGGCTGATGCACCGTCCATTCCGCTGCCGGAGCGTCTGGGACGCACCGCACGCCGCCTGCGCAACCAGTTCCAGGCACTGGCGCCCGCGCGGGTCTGGCACCGGGCACAGACGGACGGACAGGAGATCGACATCGATGCCTATCTGCGTTTTGCCGCCGACCGGCGTGCCGGCAGTGCGGTCGAGGGCGATGGGCTTTACCGCGAGCTGCGCAGCGGTGCGCGAGA
>JAGRHB010000532.1 GCA_020445245.1 Gammaproteobacteria bacterium | reverse complement strand
AAGTTCCTCGCCAATGTGCCGGCGTATGCCGAGTTTCGGCGCAACACAGGTTTCCTTTGGCCCAGGCTGTTCTGATCGTGTCAGAAACCGGTCGCTGGCCGGTGTTAGCATCGGCCGGGAAAAAGTGACCGCAATGGAGAAACAGTGATGCGATTGATGAAGGCGCTCATCGAGACGCCGATGGCCCGCCAGGGCATGCTGATCGGAGAGGCGCTGCGCATCTGCGTGGACAAGGACGTTCCCGGCATCCCGTTTGCCGCTGATAGTGGCCGTATCATCGGGCGATTCTCGGTGCGCAATGTGTTTCTCCACTACAGCATCCCGAGCGACATGATCAAGGGTGCACACCTGATCGGCCACGAGGCATTTCACCTCGACCTCTCGAGCGACCACTACGAGGAAGTGTTCCGGCGCGCCATCGACAACACGATCCTCGACGATGCCGCCTGCCTCGCATCGACGGCGCAGATCACCAAAGCCATGGCATTGATGGAAAAGTTCAACAGCTCGTATCTTTTCGTGATCGACGAGGGCGAGTACCGCGGCGTCGTTACGCGCCTCGGCCTCACCAGGGTCCTGCTCGACGAACAGGGATAGCCGGGATGTACCAGGCAATGGATGTAAACATGCTGATCGCGGCGGCGATCCTCGTCGGCTCATATGCACTGATCTTCAGTGAGGTGATTCACCGCACCAGCGCGGCCATCCTGGGTGCGGTGACGATGGTCGGGATCGGTATGCTGCTCGGCTTCTACACCCAGGAGGCGGCACTGATGGCGATCGACGCCAACACGATTCTGCTGCTCACCTCGATGATGTTGATGGTCGCAAT
>JAGRHB010000531.1 GCA_020445245.1 Gammaproteobacteria bacterium | reverse complement strand
GCACGAGGAAGGCTTCTCGCCCAGGCACAAACCCAGTTCTGGCACAGGAATGGGAGAAAGCCAAAAGATCTCCGACAGTTGTATGACCTCCTTTCTGAACGCCAAGACGAGTGGGCTCACCAACGGGTGAGTCCCGGGTCAATGCCTGCCTCCGGTTTGAGGGAATTGTGGTACCGCGACGCCCCGAGGTATTTGCAGGAAGCATTCGACGGCGTTCACGCAATTTTTGATCCGGCGACCGGCGAAACACATTTCCTCGCGGAACTGCCCGCACTCATCCTGACTGCGGTCGACAACCAACCTGTTACCCCTGAGGCCCTGATGGATCGCTTGATCGGTTCGGACGATGCGGGCGGTGCGATGGAACAACAGGTGTCGGCCACTCTGCAGTTCCTTGCCGCCGCTGAACTTGTAGAATCCACCCCCTCAGCAGCCAATTAGGCCTCTTTCGGCCCTTATCCCGTTGACGGACCATAAACTGATCCTCGATGCTGGACCGTTCAAGGTCGGCGTGCGTACTGTTGACAGTGTGTTCGCCAGAACCCTTGACTTCTTTTACCGCGACGCTCTGTCGAGCGACGTGATGCAGGTGCTTGATTACGATATCTCAATCGCCCCGCCCCGAAACCTGCGTCGTTGGATCAGGCCGCAGATGCTGTTCGGCATCGATGGGGCGGTACCTTTCGAGCCGCACCCTGTCGAGAACGCATTCCCGATGTTTGAATGGGGCCTCAACTGGTGCATTGCCACCAGCGCCCATCGCTACCTGATGCTGCACGCGGGCACTGTCGCCTTCGGTGATAGGGCAATGATCCTGCCAGGGACGCCGGGCTCAGGAAAGAGCAC
>JAGRHB010000530.1 GCA_020445245.1 Gammaproteobacteria bacterium | reverse complement strand
CGCATAGGGATGGATTCAGGGTCAAATTGACCTCCAACCCAGGATGGACGGCCGCAGGCAGCTATCAAAAGAAAAGCAACCCTGCATGCCGATGAGCAGGCCGGGTGGTTGATGGCGGCAGCTCCGCAAGCCATCAAGATGTCTTGCCCGGGTGACTGGCGGGTGGCCGCATCAGGCGGCCGCGGTTCAGCACCGCCGCGGCATCAGGAGCGGCCCAGCCGCATCTCCGCCGCCCCCGCGTGCGCCTGCAGGCCTTCGCCGTGCGCGAGCACGCTGGCGATCTGGCCGAGCTGGCGGGCGCCGGCTTCGCTGACCTCGATCAGGCTGGAGCGTTTCTGGAAGTCGTACACGCTCAACGGGCCGGAGAAGCGCGCCGTGCCGCTGGTCGGCAGCACGTGATTGGGACCGGCGCAGTAGTCGCCCAAGGACTCACTGGTGTAGGCGCCCAGGAAGATGGCGCCGGCGTGTTTCAGCAGCGGCTCCCAGCGGTGCGGGTCGCGGCTGCTCACCTCCAGGTGCTCGGGCGCGATGCGGTTGCTGATGGCGCAGGCTTCTTCCATGCTGCGGGTGTGGATCAGCGCGCCGCGGCCGTTCAGGCTTTTGGCGATGATCTCGGCGCGCGGCAGGGTGGGCAGCAGGCGGTCGATCTGGGTCTGCACGGCGTCGATGTAGGCGGCGTCGGGGCAGAGCAGGATGCTTTGCGCCAGCTCGTCGTGCTCGGCCTGTGAAAACAGGTCCATCGCCACCCAGTCGGGCGGCGTGCTGCCATCGGCCAGCACCAGGATCTCGGACGGGCCGGCGATCATGTCGATGCCCACGGTGCCGAACACGTGCTTCTTGGCGCTGGCCAC
>JAGRHB010000529.1 GCA_020445245.1 Gammaproteobacteria bacterium | reverse complement strand
ATGCCGAATGCTGCCTGCTGCATGCCGTCGGGAAAGGGGGGCTTTATCGGGTGGCCGTTGACGAAGTGCTTCTCACTGACCGGCATGGGGTCGGGGCGACCGGGCAGTGCGGCGTCCGGGCTGGGCATCTCGGTCAGTTTCTTGCGCATCCACATCATGGTGCACCTCTGCAGCAGGCTTGTTTGGTGAATGGTGGGGGTGTGACCGCTGATTCTGCCGACCGCTACCGCGGGCATGGCAATGCAGTTAGTGGGGTTTGTTGGCTGTGGCGGTTCTCGGATTTTGTGTCGTGAATTTTAGAACCCCTCATCCCCACCTTCTCCCTGGGGGGAGAAGGTGACTGCCCCCTCTCCTCGCAGGAGAGGGTTGGGGTGAGGTGTCTTGCGACGGTGGGAGTTATTGTCATGGTCCCTCATCCCGCCTTCTCCCTGGGGGAGAAGGGGACTTGCCCCCTCTCCTTGCAGGAGAGGGTTGGGGTGAGGTGTCCTGAAACCGGGCTTTCTTCCAGGATCTCCCCTCATCCCAGCCTTCTCCCGGGGGGAGAAGGGGACTTGCTCCCACTCCGTGCAGGAGAAGGGGATCTAATCTTTCCGCTCGCGCGCGATCGCACGGTAGCCGATATCGTGCCGGTAGAACATGCCTTCCCAGCTGATCGCAGCGGCCAGTTCGTAGGCGGCGGCCTGGGCCTGCGCGACGCTCTCGCCGAGCGCGGTGGCGCACAGCACGCGGCCGCCGGCGGTGACGACGTGGCCGTCTTTCTCCGCCGTGCCGGCGTGGAACACCTTGCGTCCCCCGGCCTCGTGCTTGGGCAGGCCGGCGATCACATCACCCTTCGGGTAGCTGCCGGGATAG
>JAGRHB010000052.1 GCA_020445245.1 Gammaproteobacteria bacterium | reverse complement strand
GTATGTATCAGCGTACTACGCCGGCGGGGCTCTTGGTTCGTATCTCCCGGGTTTCGTATATCAACAGATCGGTTGGAACGCGTTCATCGTGCTGTTGTTGATGCTGCTGTGTGCGCTCGTCGCGCTCAGCCTGATGCTGCGGCACGCACCGCCAACCGGGCAGTGAGATTCGATGTTGCATGACAATATGAATGGCTACGGTCTGATCCAGATCGTCCTGCACTGGGCGACGGCGGGCTTGGTCGCGGTACTGCTGCCGCTGGGCCTGTGGATGACCGGTCTGGACTATTACGACCCCTGGTATACCCGGGCGCCGGATCTGCACCGCGCGATCGGCGTGCTGTTCGGCCTGATCCTGCTGGCGCGCTGGGCGTGGCGCCTGACCCGGGCGCAGCCACCGATCCTCGCCGCCAGTGCCCGGGAGAAAACCGCAGCTGTGCTGGTCCACCGGCTGCTGTATCTCGTGCCGCTGTGCCTGGTCATCAGTGGTTACCTGATCTCGACCGCGGATGGTCGCACTGTGGACGTGTTCGGCTGGTTCAGCGTTCCGGCGACACTGCAGGGTATCGAGGGACAGGCGGACATCGCCGGCAACATCCACTTCGCGCTGGCGATGTTGCTGCTGGCCCTGATCGTGTTGCACCTGCTGGGCGCATTGCGCCACCATTTCGTCTACCGCGACGACACCCTGCGTCGTATGTTGCGGCCACAGATCCCACCCAAACCCGTCAAGGAGCAGTGATGAAAGTCCATTCCATGTCCCGCCTTGCCGCCGGCATGCTGCTGTTGCTAAGCGGCGCCGCCCTCGCCTCCGACTACGTGATCGATACCAAGGGCGCCCACGCCTTCGTTCAGTTTCATATCAAGCATCTCGGCTACAGCTGGCTTACCGGGCGGTTCAACACCTTTGCCGGCCGGTTCAGCTACGACGAGGCCAACCCCGGCGCAGCCAAGGTCGAGGTCACGATCGACACTGCCAGCGTCGACTCCAACCACGCCGAGCGCGACAAGCATCTGCGGGACGAAGACCTCCTCGATGTGAAGCAGTTCCCTCAGGCGCGTTTTGTCAGCACTGCTTACCGCGATACCGGGAATGGCAGGGGCGAATTGAGTGGCGAGCTGACGCTGCACGGCGTCACCCGACCGATCACGATTGCAGTGAGCCACATCGGCGCCGGGTTCGACCCCTGGGGCGGCTACCGCCGTGGATTCGAAGGTCGCACCACGCTGACCCTGGCCGATTTCGGCATTCTGCGCAATCTCGGTCCGGCATCGAAAGAGGTCCACCTGTGGCTGGTTCATCGAGGGCATCCGCGAAGAGTGATCCACCGCCGGCAAGAAGAAATTCCCCCTCCCCCCCAGGGAGAGGGTCGGGGTGAGGGAGTCTTCGCCCGCCTGCGACGCTAAAGGCGTACGCACGATTGCCGACTATGCTTCTGACTATCGGGGCATGGCGGCGGCAGAACGGTGCTGACGAAACAGCGGCTGCAGACAGGGCGCATAGCGATCATCGCAGGACTGGCGACGCTGGCCCTCGGGGGCTGCGCGACCGCACCGTCCGAAATCGCCACGCCCAACTACGGCAGTACGCCTCATGCCGTATCCGACACACGCCACGCGGTCGTCGATGCGGCCCGGCAGGCCATCGGCACACCCTACCGCTACGGCGGTGATTCACCGCGTGGATTCGATTGCAGCGGACTGGTGCAGTACGCCCACCGCCAGGTCGGCATCCACATACCACGCACCACTGCCTCGCAATGGCACGCCGCACGCTCGCCGCAACGTCGATACCTGATGCCCGGGGATGTCTTGTTCTTCAGCCTCGGTGGAGACAAAGACAGGCATGTCGGGATCTATGAAGGAGACGGCATGTTTATCCACGCCCCTTCTTCGGGCAAACAGGTCCGCCGCGCATCACTCGACGATCCGTACTGGCAGGACCACCTGGTGGCGGCCAAGACGTTTCTCTAGTCGAGGAATCCGGCAAAGTGCCGCTCGATGTCCACGTTCTGCACGCTGTACGTGGAACCCACCTTTTGTATCTCGGCGATGTGATCGGTACTGTCCATCAGTCGAACGTGTGCCGAGTCGACGTCGGCGAGGCCTAACCGGCCGAGCCCGGCTGGCGTGACATCGGGGTCGTAGCGCACATAGGAAAACAACCGGCCACTGGTGCTCCCCGCCTCCACTGCCGCGCTGCCGAACTCCCGATCGATCTCGCTGCCGAAGCGGCATTCACCGATCGTGCGGCAGGCCATATCCCAACCATCGACTGCCGCGTTCATCAACGCCGAGGGGATGTTCTTGGCGTGATCGAGCAGCCACAGGTCGTCGGCCTGCAGGTCCAGCCGGGCATTGGCCGCCTTGCCGGTACCCACCGAGACCACCAACAGCCTGTCACTGCCGGTGGCCCAGTTGATCCCGTACGGCGCCGCAGTGGCCATCTGGAATGCAAGATAGGCGGGATTGTTGTAGGTGGTCACCCCACCGTCGACGAACACGAACTGGTATTCGCGCTCAGTGCCCTCAGCGAAGGTAACGACCTCCGGCGGAAAGAAGGTCGGTGCTGCGGTGCTGGCACGTACCAGCTGCCACAACGGCAGGTCCAGGTTGCAATCCAGGCGCGGCGTCCCGTCGTCGCGGACGCGCTGGTTGTAGCGGCCGCCGGGATTGTTGCTGACCGGCCAGGGCGAATCGGTAGTGTGATTGCGCAGCACCATCATCAGCAGCGTGCGCAGGCCATCATCGCCGAGTGTCGCATGCGGTTGACCGTCGCGGACAGTGTAGCCGAGCGCCTTGTCGAGTTCGGTCTGCAACATGCGCGCCAGCGGTTCGTCGTTGTAACTGTACCGCAGGCGCTTGAGCAGCGAGGCCTTGTCGAACATATCCTTGCCGCTGTCCACATAGAACTGTCGAACCTGGTCCACCGACATGCCGCAGGCGATACACGCGGCGATGATCGCGCCGGTGCTGGTACCGCAGGTGAAATCGAACCAGTCGGCCAGTACCAGCTGCGGATTCCCGGTCAGCCGGCGCAAGTCTCGTTCGATGGTGCCCAGAATCTCGACCGACATCATGCCGAGGATGCCGCCTCCGTCGCAGGCGAGGATCTTCTTCGCCCCCGGCGCACTGATTCGTTGCCGTAAACTTTCTTGCATTTCAATTGTCCCCACGTTGCAGCCGCCCGTTCGGTCGGCATGATGCCGTAAGCATAGGTAACTTGTGTGTCAGAGTTGTCGGGTATCGATCCAGTGCACCTGCCCGGTGCGCTTGGCCACCTCGTCGTACATCGCTGCGGTGCCGCCGGGCCCATCGCCCCTGCCACCGTTCCAGAGGCAGATGAAATGCACCTTGCCGATACCCCACACGAGTGCGGTATACAGCAACCAGCGATTGCACCGCTCGTAGGCATAGGCGGATTCAGTGTAGTCCGGTGGCTCTCCCAGCTCGCCTGGCGCGGCCAGGATCGGTTGATGCAGTCGTTGACGCGCGGCGAGGTAGCGGTCGCGCCAGTGCTCGCCGCAATGCACCACCGACCGGCGGATGAACTCCGGCTCGTCAAATGGCTGCAACCAGGTCACCTGGACACCCAGGGACTGGCAGGCCTCGGTAAACAGCAGGTCAGCACCGCAGGCGCCCTGTGTCAGCGCCAGGTCCTCGGGGCCGGCACCAAGGTCACGCAGCACAGCGGCAATACGCTCACCCGCCAATTCGATCATTCGTTCGGGTAGTCGCGGATGATCGCGACCCGGTGCGTCGACCATGTGACCGGCAAACAGAAAGACATTGCGCGGCTCCCATTCCCGGCCCGGCACTGGCGTGCGTTTCATGGCACGGTCGAACACCTCCAGGCCGGCACTGACGTTCTCAGGTTTGAATCCAAGATCCTGCAGCATCAGGAGTTGCTGGAGATTGGAGTCCAAAGCGAACCAGCTGTCGCGATTGACCGCCACCGCCTCCTTGTACGCCGATTGAACAGTTGCCGGTGTACCAAGCAGAACCTGCAGATCACCCAGGGTCGAACGCGCCCAGTACAGCTTTTCGGGATCCTCTTCACACTCGGCCGCGAAACGCACCGCGCCGCCCATGATGTCCATGGTTGCGCGATAGGCACCGTCGCCGATCAGGTGCTCCTGGAGATGCATCAGGGTCAGGGCGTTGATGCCAGAGTAGTAGTGTTTGGGGTCTGACCGGAATGCGGTGCCGTAACAGCTGACCGCGGCGCGCAACAGGGCATCCTCGTAACGCGCATCGTCAATGCGCTGTGCCGCGCTGGCATCGGGTTGACGCCATATCGATGTCCACGCGTCTTTCTCCACCCGACCAAGCAGTGCCCAGGTCTCGGCGTCCCTGGGATGGTCTTGCAGGATCGCCCGATAGTGGCTGCGGGCCATCTCCAGTTCGAATCCGCGCCGGCCCTGCAGCGCAAGACGTTGCAGGCACATGCCCTTTTCGCGAAGGCCCGCCAGGTTTTCCGGCTCGATCACCAGACCCTTTTCCAACTGCTCCAGGGCAAATCCGTAGTGACCTATCCTGCGCAGCGCCTTGCCGGAACGGATCCAGGCACTGGCACGAAATGCCGATACCGGTGCCTCGTCGGCCAGCACCAACATGTCGCCGACACGTCCTTTGCGCCGCGCGCGGCTGATCTTTTCCTCCCAGGCATCATAGGCCTCCCAGAACTCACGGAAATTACCCACCCGCAGACTCTGCCAGTCCGGTTCTTTCAGATTCGGGATGAGTTGGTAGACCGGGCTCATCTTCCGTCCATGCCAGGACTCCATGGTGGCGGCGATCATGTTGCGCATGTGCTCGCAGTCGGACACCAGGGTCTCTGGGTCGGGGCCACCATCGCGGATCCCGTAGCGCAGCTTGCGATCGGTATAGACATCGAACGCCTTGCTCGCGTGACCGCCGGAAACCAGGACCACACCTCGCGCGCGCAGCGCATGGCGCACACCCAGCTCGTACCACACGTTGGGGTTGTCGATCGTGATGTCGACCACCACCAGATCGGCAATCAACAGCTCCTGGAACATGTCCACCCGGATATCGCCCGGGCGGGTCTCCTCGTCAGCGCGGAACGCCGTCAGGCCGGCCTGTTCCAGCGCCGGCCGTATCAGCTCGTCATAGACGCGGTTGAAATCGACCGGCTGCCCGTCGGGGCCCGGTTTGGTGCCAAACGGCATGGCCACGAAGGCGTGCGGCTTGATGCTCAATGCTTTTTCCTTCCGCCGGACGGCGCTGCAGTGGCCGTCACGGCCTTCCCATGGCCCGGCAAAACGCCCGGCACGTTCAGAAAAGAACTCGTTTGAGCATAGCATCCATTGGCTTGATACCGGCGGGCGCAGCGGCCCCTCAGTCCGCGCGTGAACCGCGCTGCAGCGCGAACAGGTCCCGATAGTTGGTCACCAGCGCCACCACCCCGATGGCAACTATCGGGATGATCAATTCCGGCTCCCAGGGATTGCCCTGGTGGTCGAACAGCACCAGCACAAGCGCCGCGGCTGGCAGGGTCAGCAACCAGACATGGATGCCCGGGCTCAGTCCGATGCGCCAGTAGCGCGTGATCCAGACCGCCAACGCAGCAATCATCAGGCCGCTGAACGCACCGGCAATCACGTCCTGCGGCCAGTGCACGCCCAGCGCGACCCGGCTGACGCCCACCATCGCCGCCAGCATGAGCAGAAGCAACCGCCAACGCCATGCATCAACGTGAGCGAACAGCACCCCGGCAAACAGAAATACAGACAGTGTGTGGCCCGAGGGAAAGCTGTGATGACCGAGTGCCGAGCCGATCAGGTGGATCTCGGTGGGTGGCAACACTGCAGGCGGACGCAGTTCGTCGAACCAGACCTTCATCCCACGGGCATACAATCCGCCGACAACCGCGCCGACGATCATTGCCCAGAAGATCTCCGGACGGCGCCGCACGAACAGCAGGCTGACCACCAGCAGCACACGGCCGTCACCGAACCAGGTCAGCCATTCCCAGGCCTCTTCCGGCAACGCCGCCTGGCTGATGTGATGCAGAAAATGGAAGCCGCCGTGATAGCCGCCGCTCGCCAGTGACACTACGATGCCCAGGGCGACGATCGCGATAGCCGCCAACAGCAACTCGACCACACCTGCGGTGCCGCGTCCGATCAGACGCTCGTTGGCGGTGTGCAGCGCCTGTCTCAGCCGGTGCAGGGAGAATTCCACAACCATGATCAATCGGCCGCTTGCGCATCGATGGCGATCAGCGTCGCAGGCGGCTGACTGAACACGATGTGTTTGTGGTACGGCGAGGGTTGTGCCAGGAATTCGGCGACATGATCGGAACGGACATAGACCCACTGTCCAGGTACTGCCGGTGCATGTGTGATGACCTGCTGACGGTACACACTGACGCTGGGCTGGTAGACGCGGTAGGACACGACATCCTTACCCTGTTCAGCTGCAAACAGACCTGCCGCCTTCGGGCCGGCCTGCAGCACATCCAATACGGTCGGCACAATGACACCGGCGACCAGCGCGGCCTGAGCGAAGCCGATCAGCAGCAGGCGGCGCCACACTGTCAACGGCAGGGAAACGAAAATCACGGCCAACGCCATGGCGACAATACTCAGCCACTGCGGCCAACCGCTGAACGCCTGGGCACCGGCCTCGAACAGGCCGCGGTCGTAGTCACGCCCGGTGGTCCGTGCCAGGTAGGCAAACAGCTGCGGCAGCACACTCAGTACACCCAGGAAAATCAGCGGCGGCAGAAAGCCCAACCAGGCATTGCGCAACCGGTCCCGGTACCTCGCCATCAACAGCACCGCTCCCGTGATGCCGTACAGCATGTAGTGCGGCAGCTTGGTGCCGGAGAATGAGAACACCAGCAGCACGCTGAAAAACCACAACCAGACGAAGCGGTCCAGCGGGTCACGGAGCGCCACGCGCCAATTGCCCAGGGTATTCAGGAACCAACCGCTGAACGGCATCAGCAGCAGGGGCGCCACCAGCGCGTAGTAGAAGACGCCACCACTGTGCCCCTCCATGGCGTTGCCATAACGCGCCAGGTTGTGATGAAGATAGAACCCCTCGAAGAAGGCCCAACCGCTGTCCAGGTAGACGGCGATATGCCACGGCAGCACGATGGCGACGAACAGCAGCAGTCCCGTCGGATCGAACGCCAGACGCAGCCACTCCCGCCAGCGACCGTCGCCGAGGTACAAGACACCACTGACGATCACCGGAAACACCACGGCCACCGGACCCTTGGTCAGAAATCCGAGACCCAGCCAGACGAAGACACGCAGCAGCAGGTAGCGTGACGGATGGCGGAAATGGCTGTAGATGTCGAACAGCGCCAACACCAGAAACAGGTTGAGCAGCGCGTCGGCAACAGCAGCCTTGGCGATCAAACCGACGAACAGGGACAGCGCGAGCAGCATCGCGGCGACGCCGGCCGTGGCCGCGTCGAGGTGTCGACGGGTGAATGCGAACAGCGCCGATACCCATGCCAGACCGGCCAGCACCGATGGCAGGCGCAACGCGAACTCGTTGAGCCCGAACAGGTGCGCCGATGCCGCCTGCAGCCAGTAGATCAGGATCGGCTTGTCATGACGTGGCTCAGCATTGAGAAAGATCGAGGCATAGTTGCCGGATACCATCATTTCCCGGGTCGCCTCGCTGAACGCACCCTCGTCGAGGTCATACAGCGGTGGCGACCAGAATCCCCACACCATCGCAACCACGAGCGCCGCGGCGATGGCTGCGCGGCCGGCAAGGAATGCCTCGAGAATTCGGATCACGCTTTCACCAAGCTGAACATCGTGGAAGAACGGGCGGAATCCGTCACCCTGGTCTGCGCTCACCGCGTCGGAAACTGTCGCGGATAAACTGCGATTCGGCGCCGTTCCAACAGGACACTGATCCTAGTTCACGGAACTTAAGGAATTGTTAACGACAGCGCTGCCCGCCCACGTCCCGGCACGCTAGGATGCCGACAACACTGTCACCCAACGGCTGCCATATGCGTCCAGCGCATCTCATCCACTCCATCGCCCTGCTTGCGGCGCTGCTGCCCTGCATCAGCACGGCACAGGACCTGCCATCAGAGGCACGATCCGGCGGTCCTATCGAGCTGCAGCCGGCACGACTGGCCACGGTGGCCCGGCAGGTAAGCCAGGCGGATGCCGCGGTACAGTGGGACTTCGCCAACATCGCCCTGGACTTGCTGCTCGAGAGCTATCGACAGGAACTCCACAGCGCCGCGACCGAGAGAGCCAGTACCTCCGGGCGCCGCGCCAAACTGGCGAGCTGGCGGGCCGGCACCCGGGATCTCATCTCGCGCCTGGAGTCATCACACGCGCGTCTCGCCGACGGCGCCACACTCGGCATCCGGGTCGATGCTCAAGACCAGGTCCTTATCGTGATAGAGGGCCTGCCGGTCGCTGTCTCGGCGCTGCGTCCGGACGCTGAACAGTCGATCGACGAACAGATTCTCGGCCGTTTCTGCGGATACAACGACTGCAGTGTACTGGCGGGGGGCAGCCCCTCTGATCACCATCACCCCGGAGTCACTGCAGGGACCTGGTACTTCGCGCCAAACACCCCTCCGACGTTCGAGAGCGGGCAGCTGTTCCGCTGTGAATTCACCGACACCGGCAGTCGCCGGCAAAAATCGGAGGCCTGCAGCCGCGCCGCCAACGAAGCACTGCAGCTTGCCTCCAGGCTGGAGCAGGCGAAACAACGAGGGTATCGAATCGACTGGGACCTGCTGGCAAACAGCTCGCCGGCAGATCTGG
This sequence comes from Gammaproteobacteria bacterium, assembly GCA_020445245.1. The sequence goes on along the minus strand of JAGRHB010000052.1, from coordinate 395 downwards.
AGAACGGGCGCATCGTCGTCAACCGTGATGGCGCCTATATCGAAATGCCGACACCTACACTGTGGAAACTGGTCCGTGCTGACTGGCAGCGGCTGGTCGCATGGCTGCCATCGACCACCGACGCTCAGCGAACAGCACTGGTGATCCGGGACGCCACCCGCCTGCTGGACACCACCGGCCAAGAATCAGGCAGGCCCTAGGAAAAACAAAGGCCCGACACAGATGCCGGGCCTTTGTTCGATATGGCGCGCCATCGAAGATGAAGCTGGGCACTGGGAAGTTCGGATATCGATTTTGACGGACGGACGAGAATAGGCGTTAGGGATCGTCTGATCAAGTGACGCGAAAATGATGAAGGCGACCGATTTTCATTTCTGCTTATCTCCGGGGCGTAC
>JAGRHB010000528.1 GCA_020445245.1 Gammaproteobacteria bacterium | reverse complement strand
GAACTGGAAGCGCTGGACCCTCTACTACGGCGACGAACGCTGCGTACCTGCCGACGACCCGCAGCGCAACAGCTGGGCGGTAATCGCGACCGGCCTCCCGGAAAAGGTGGGGAAACATTTCCCGATCCCCGCCGAGATGGGCGCCAAGGCCGCCGCCACCGAATACCGGGCGCGCATCAAGCCGGCAATGCCATTCGACATGGTGCTGCTGGGCATGGGAGAAGATGGGCATACCGCGAGCCTGTTTCCCGACCAGTACTGGCCGGACAAGACTGTATTTGCGGTAAAGAATGCGCCCAAGCCGCCGGCAGAACGGGTGACCCTGGGCATCAATGCGCTGCAGAACTGTCGTTCGATGCTTATCCTCGTCACCGGCGAACACAAGACACACGCGGTGCAGCAGTGGCGAGCCGGTGTCGAACTGCCGGTGGCGCGGGTCGGCGATATCGGACAGGCACGGGTCGTGATCGAAAGGAAGTGCCTCGAGCTTGCCACCGATCAAGCAAGTAGCGGCGTAGTGGCGATAGATTGAAAAAGATGACGTCACTTGCAGCAGACATCGGCGGCACCTTCAGCCGGCTTTCCTGGCCATCCCCCAAGGGCAGCGAAGAACAGCATTTCAGCAATGCCGACTTCGAAAGCCTGGAGGCCGTGATCGACCACGGCATGGCGCTGCGTGGCATCGCAGGTGCGGCCATTGACGAGATGGTCCTGGCATTGCCCGGGCCGGTTCACGTCGACCCTGTGGTCCTGACCAACATAAACTGGCGGGTGCAGCGTGCCGCACTGCAGCATCGCTATGGCGTCCGGCTCCTGACGATCGTCAACGATTTCCAGGCCGCCGCACTCGGTGCCATTGCCGA
>JAGRHB010000527.1 GCA_020445245.1 Gammaproteobacteria bacterium | reverse complement strand
ACCCAGGAGGCGGCACTGATGGCGATCGACGCCAACACGATTCTGCTGCTCACCTCGATGATGTTGATGGTCGCAATGCTGCGCCCGACAGGCGCTTTCGAATACACCGCGGTCGCGATTGCGCGATTTTCGGCCAACGACCCGCGGCGCCTGCTGGTCTATCTCAGCCTCGCCGTCAGCCTGATATCGATGGTGCTGGACAACGTGACCACACTCATCGTGTTTGCGCCCCTGACGGTACTGATTGCACGTATCCTGCAAATCAATCCTCTGCCTTATCTGATGTCCGAAGCAATCCTGTCCAATGTCGGCGGCGCATCGACCCTGGTCGGGGATCCGCCCAACATCATGATCGGCAGCGCCGGCGGTATCAGCTTCAATGCCTTCCTCGCTCACATGGGTCCACCCATCGCCGCGGTCTGGCTGTGCACCGTGTTGCTCCTGCTGCTGATGTTCCACAAAGATCTGGGCCCGCGACGGGACGCCATCCGTACCCAGCAGTTCGACCTGCAGAACGCGATCAAGGACCCACGCAGCCTGTGGCGCGTGCTGTTCGCGCTCGGCCTGGTGGTGACCTTGTTCTTTTCACATCATCACATGGGGATATTTCCGGCGTTTGCCGCGTTGCTCGGACTCGCCGTCGCCCTGTTGCTGATGCGGCCGAAGCCGGAGGTTCTGTTCGGTGAGATCAACTGGTCGGTACTGATCTTTTTCATTGGTCTGTTTGTCATCGTAGGCGGCGTCGAGGCATCCGGCCTGCTGGGCGTGCTGGGCACCAGTCTCGCGCAACTGGCGTCAGAGCCGGGCCAGCTCCTGCTGACAGGTCTCGTGTTGATGTGGGTGGCGGCGCTGATGAGTGCGGTCATCGATAACATCCCGTT
>JAGRHB010000526.1 GCA_020445245.1 Gammaproteobacteria bacterium | reverse complement strand
GAGGCATTCGGCGCCACGCCAAGCGCAAGCATGCGGCCAATGATTCTCTCCACATGCTGCATCTCTTCATGCGCCTCGTCCCGTAACCGCCGTGCCGCTTCGTCCAGCCCCCAGGTCGCGACGAGTCGCGCCTGGGTGCTGTACGTCTGCACCGCAGAGAGCTCCAGGCTGAGCGCCCTGCCCAGATAACCAAGGATCCGCTGATCGGTACGGATTGCTGACATCGACGATTGCCGTATCGCCTCCAGGACAACTGCCTGATCAGGCCGCAACGTCTGCTGCAGCACCGCCAGTCGGCAGCACTGGTTCAACCTCGCGGTGCGGACGTGCGATGATGTGCGCGGCAACCAAACCGTCACCGACACGTTCGCAGGCATCAGCGCCGGCACGCACGGCAGCGTTTACCGCACCCGTCTCGCCACGAACCAATACTGTGACGTAACCGCCACCCACGAATTCTCGACCTATCAGCCGGACTTCTGCCGCTTTCGTCATGGCGTCCGCCGCTTCAATGGCGGGCACCAGGCCGCGCGTTTCGATCATTCCCAAAGCAATTCCGTAACTTTCGCTTGCCATCGTCTACTCTCCGTTCTCGAAGTAAGGATTCATTGGTCGTATGCTGCGGCCCGCCGCAACACACGCTCTCATTTCTTGCCGAGCACCGGCTCGACCTCGCGATGCGGGCGCGCAATGATGTGCGCCGCAACCAGACCATCACCGACGCGCTCGCAAGCATCGGCTCCCGCCCTGACGGCGGCATTGACTGCGCCAGTCTCTCCGCGAACCAGGACTGTGACGTAACCACCGCCGACGAACTCACGACCTATCAGGCGAACCTCTGCCGCCTTGGTCATGGCGTCTGCGGCTTCGATGGCGGGTACCAGCCCGCGCGTCTCGATCATGCCCAGTGCGATACCGT
>JAGRHB010000525.1 GCA_020445245.1 Gammaproteobacteria bacterium | reverse complement strand
ATCAGGGGCATAGGACTACGTCGAAAAATGAGTGGATTGCCGGCCGCAATTTATACGGCAAAAACGGCGGGGATTTGTCAAAGTATACCAATGCGAAGAACCAGCGGCCCGACTTTGCGCGGTCCCGGAACCGGCCGTATGGCCAAGAGAGTGAAGATCAGTGAGCGATCCTTTCGTCAATGCCTGCGTGAAGCACGACAAGGCCCTGCGTGGCAGGGTCAAACTCCTCGGCCGCCTGCTGGGCGAGGTGATCAGCAGCCAGTCCGGCACCGATGTGGTGCGTGCGGTGGAACGGCTGCGCAAAGGTTTTCTGCAACTGCGCAAGGATCCCGACCCGGTGCGCCTGGCGCGCCTGAAAAAATTCATCAGCAAGCTGTCGCCCGACGCCCTGCGCCCGGTCATTCGCGCCTTCAGCATCTATTTCCAGCTGGTCAACACCGCTGAAGAGAGTTTCCAGCACCGCCAGCGGCGGCGCATTGCGGCCGACGGCGGCGTCCTGTGGCGTGGATCGTTCGACGCCTGTATGCGTGACCTGCGCGACATGGGCGTCGATCCCGAAGAATTGCAGGACCTGTTCGAAGAGATCCGCTACATGCCGGTGTTCACTGCACACCCGACCGAATCCAAGCGTCGGTCGATCATGCTGCAGATGCGCCGAATCTTCGAGAGCAACGAGGCGCTGGACGCACCGCCGAATGCCATCGAGTACAAGGAAACCCATACCCGGAATCTGCGCACACACATCCAGGCCCTGTGGAAGACCGACGAGGTCCGCCCCTCGCGCCCCGATGTACGCCATGAGATACGCATGGGCATGCACCATTTCCGCGAGGCCCTGTTCGACGCGATACCCGTGGTCTATCGACGACTGGAAGGCGCGATCCGCCGAGCGTACCGTGACCACCCCGATTTTCACGGCG
>JAGRHB010000524.1 GCA_020445245.1 Gammaproteobacteria bacterium | reverse complement strand
TCTCGTTCAGCTGCATTTTGTGCAGTTCCTCGGCGGTCGAAATGATCTCGCAGGAATCCAGCCCGGGCAGTTCCTCGTCTCCCGGCTCAAAGCCCATCTCACGCATCGCTTCACACATACGCTGCATCTTGGTTTCGAGCACATGCACATGGTCGAGCATGCAATTGATCGCATGGGCGACCGGGTCCGGTGCGTCGGACGTGGCGCCATAGGCATCGAATCCCATCTTCGACGCGATCTTTTCGCGCCGCTCGGTATCGGTACCGCCGTCCTTGCGCTCGATCAGCCGCCCGGGTACGCCGACAACGGTGCCATTCGCCGGCACATCGCGCAGGACCACCGCGTTGGAGCCGATGCGCGCGCCGGGACCGATCTGAATCGGGCCCAGCACCTTGGCGCCGGCACCGACCACCACATCGTTGGCCAGGGTCGGGTGACGCTTGCCCTTTTGCCAGGTGGTGCCGCCCAGCGTCACGCCGTGGTAGAGGGTGCAGTCATCGCCTATCACCGCCGTCTCGCCTATCACCACTCCCATGCCGTGGTCGATGAAGAAACGTCGGCCGATGGTCGCACCGGGATGGATCTCGATACCGGTGAGCCAGCGTCCCAGATGCGACACCAGTCTCGCCAGCCACTTCGCTCCGGCCTGCCACAGCCAGTGCGCGAATCGGTGAAATATCAGCGCATGCAGCCCGGGGTAAGCGGTGACGATCTCCAGCGTGCTGCGCGCCGCCGGGTCTCGATCGAAGATAACGCGTACGTCTTCCCGAATATGCTCGAACATGCGTAAAACTGCGGTATTTGGCCAAACAGTTATTCACTGTACTCAATCGGACCGCGGCACACTAGGGATCGTCTGATCAAGTGACGCGAAAATGATGAAGGCGACCGATTTTCATTTCTGCTTATCTCCGGGGCGTAC
>JAGRHB010000523.1 GCA_020445245.1 Gammaproteobacteria bacterium | reverse complement strand
GCATTCGAACTCTACCGCCAGCCCAAGCAATGGATGAAACTGGTGAAACAGGGTATGCGTACGGATTTCAGCTGGCGGCACAGTGCCGAGGCATATCTGTCGCTGTACCGAGCGGATTGACGAGCAGGAGGTAACTCTCGTGGCCGAACAAGATACAACCGAAGCCTGTGTACTGCCCAACATGCGGGCGCTGCCGACCGATGCAGCATCCATCAGCAACGACATGAGCCGGTACCTTGAATACCATCTCGGCCGCTTTCTGGGCTGTGATCGCTTCTATCTGTACGAAGCCCTGACCTACACGGTTCGCGACCGCATCATGAGCGACTGGCGCAACACCTGGTGCAAACACCGCCGTGACGAGGTGCGCCGGGCACACTACCTTTCACTCGAGTTCCTGATCGGCCGCTCGCTGGGCAACCACCTGCTCAATCTCGAACTCGAGGAACCGGTCAATACCGCATTGCAGGATTTCGCGATATCGCTCGAGGAAATCCGCGACACCGAGCCGGATGCCGGCCTCGGCAACGGTGGCCTGGGGCGATTGGCGGCCTGTTTTCTCGACAGCTGCGCCACACTGGGCCTGCCGGTCACCGGTTACGGCCTGCGCTACCACTTCGGCATGTTTCACCAGCACATCGAGAACGGTTACCAGGTCGAGGACCCGGACCAGTGGATGCGTGACGGTCACCCATGGGAGGTCGAACGCCCCGAATATACGCAGACCGTCCGCTTCGGCGGCAGGACCGAGCATTTCCTCGATCAGAACCACAAGCCGCACACGCGCTGGGTGGATACCTGCGACGTCCTCGCGGTGCCATACGACGTCCCCGTATCCGGTTACCGCAATCACATAGTCAACACCTTGCGGTTATGGTCGGCATCGGCCACCGACGAGTTCAACCTCCTGGAATTCAATGCCGGCGACTATGCG
>JAGRHB010000522.1 GCA_020445245.1 Gammaproteobacteria bacterium | reverse complement strand
ACCCCCTGCAGACGCAGAATGTCGTGCGCATTCAGCTCACCGTCGGCGATGACCTCGCCACGCTCCACGTGCTCACCTTCGAACACGTTCACATGGCGCCACTTGGGAATCAGCGACTCGTTCTGCTCGCCGTCCGCCAGAGTGATGATGAGGCGCTGCTTGCCCTTGGTGTCCTTGCCAAAACTGACGGTACCGCTGGCCTCGGCGAGGATCGCGGGTTCTTTCGGCTTTCGGGCCTCAAACAGGTCGGCAACGCGCGGCAGACCACCGGTGATATCGCGCGTCTTCGACGATTCCTGCGGGATGCGGGCAAGGACGTCGCCGACGCCGACTTTCGCGTCGTCGTTGACCCCGACCACGGCGCCGCCGGGCAGGAAGTAGTTGGCCGGCAGCGTCGTGCCGACGATATTGACGTCATTGCCCTTGTCGTCGATCAGCTTGACCATCGGGCGAAGCTCTTTTCCGCTGGCGGGGCGCTGTTTCGGATCAAGAACGACGACCGAGGACAGGCCCGTCACATCGTCAGTCTGCTTCTGGACGGTGACACCTTCGACGAAATCGACGAAACGCAGCGTACCCGCCACCTCGGTGACCACCGGGTGGGTGTGCGGATCCCAGCTGGCAACCAGTTGGCCACCTTTGACCGCGTCGCCATCACGCACCATGAGGACGGCACCATATGGCAGCTTGTAACGCTCACGCTCTCGACCCACTTCATCGGTGACAACGACCTCGCCTGAACGCGACACAGCCACCAGGTTGCCGTTCGCGTGCTCCACGGTCTTGATATTGTGCAGCCTGACGGTTCCCGAGTTCTTGACCTCGATACTGTTCACGGCCGCCGAACGCGACGCTGCACCACCGATATGGAAGGTACGCATCGTCAGCTGGGTGCCGGGCTCACCGATCGACTGGGCCGCGATAACACCGACCGCTTC
>JAGRHB010000521.1 GCA_020445245.1 Gammaproteobacteria bacterium | reverse complement strand
AGCACCGGCGCTGCGACGGCAGCCTTTTCGATGCCGAGGTGAGCCTGAACGCGGTCGAGATCGCCGGTCAGCGGCACCTGATTGCCACTGTGCGCGACGTTAGCGCACGCAAGCGCGACGAGGCGGAGCTCGATCGCTGGCGCCAGGAGGTGCTCGCACGCAACGAAAGCCTGCGACTGCTCAACGGCCTGTCGCAGCGACTGCACGGCACACGCGGTCTTGACGGGATCCTGCAGGAGACCGGTGCCATGCTGCTCGGGCTGAGCGGCACCCCGCATGTCGCGATCTACCTGCTCGACCGTGAACGCGGCGTCCTGGAGCTGGCCTTCGATCACGGCTTCGAGGGGCAACTCACGCAGTTCGGTGCGACCCTGCCGCTCGCCGGCAGCCTGAGCGGGCTGGCACTGCAACGCGGCGAGCCGCTGTGCACCAGCGACATCGCCGGCGACGAGCGCGTGGAACCGGCCCTGCGCGACCCGCTGCTGCGTGTCGGGACCACCTCCGGCGTGGTGGTGCCCTTGATCTGGCAGGGCGAACCGCTGGGCACGATCAACCTGGCGTACGAGCGTGCCTGCACCCAGGGCGACATTGAGCGCGAGACCCTGGCATCGCTGAGCAACACCGTGGCTCTGGCGATCATCAATGTGCGCCATCTCGACAGCCTGGCCTTCCAGGCCAGACACGACGTGCTCACAGGGCTGGCGAATCGCGCGCGGCTGCATGAGCGCTTCGAAGAAATCGCCGAGCGCACGTTCGAGGCCGGTGGCGAGGTCGCGCTGCTGCTGCTCGACCTCAACCATTTCAAGGAAATCAACGACACCCTTGGCCACCATATCGGCGATCGGGTGCTGACCCAGATCGGACCGCGCCTGCGCGAGTTCTGCGGCGACCGCTGCGACCTGATATCACGCCTCGGAGGCGACGAGTTTGCGGTGCTGGT
>JAGRHB010000520.1 GCA_020445245.1 Gammaproteobacteria bacterium | reverse complement strand
GCGATCACCGCCACGGCATAACCGAACAGCATCTCGTGGGCGTGCCACGCCACCGGGTTGTAGTGTGCCGGCGCGGCCAGCACCCCGTGCCATAACAGGGTCCACAGGACCATCAGCAACACCGCGGCCAATGCAGAGAGCAGGAAGAACGGGCGGAAGCCGAGCGCGAACGGGGCCCACCCCTGGACGGGCGCGGCGCCCGTTTGTCGATGTGTTGTAAGTGTCATGGCGCGCAGGATGCATATCATCGGGATGGGCCACATTGACAGTAGTCAATTTGACTCGCCACCCGCAATGGTGGGTGGGAAAGCCGCGTCAGGCGGTCAGTTGCGCGTACAACAGCGGCAGGCGTTTGGGCAGCTCGGAAGGCTGGCGGATCACGACATAGCCGCCATTGCCGAACAGGTGCGGCAGGTAGTCGTTGCCCTTGGCATCGATGGTCACACAAAACGGCTGCAGTCCCAGTCGCCGTGCCTCCAGGACCGCCTGGCGCGTGTCCTCGATCCCGTAGCGCCCCTCGTACTTGTCGAGGTCATTCGGTTTGCCGTCGGTCAGCAGCAGTAGCAGGCGGCGCCCGGCCGGCTGTGCAGCCAGCATCGCACTGGCGTGGCGGATCGCCGCCCCCATCCGGGTGTAGTAACCCGGCTTGATCGCCGAGATACGTCCGCGCACCGCGCCGCCGTAACGTTCCTCGAATGTCTTCAGCGTATGCACCCTCACCGGGTCACGCTTGCGCGACGAAAAACCGTGCAGCGCAAAACGGTCGCCGGTCGCGTCCAGTGCCTCGGCAAACAGGAACAGGCTGTCGCGTACCACGTCGATCACGCGGTGATGATCGTCGACATAGGTATCGGTGGACAGCGAGAGATCGGCCATCAGCAGGCAGGCCAGGTCTCGCGCACCGCTGCGCAGCTCGCGGTAAAGCCCATCGCCCTCGACCGCACTGCCGGCACGCCGGTCGGCGGCAAA
>JAGRHB010000519.1 GCA_020445245.1 Gammaproteobacteria bacterium | reverse complement strand
ATGGAGTGCAACACCGTCTATCCGGGCAGGCGACAGGACTTCTTCAACAAGAGTCCGGTCATGGAGCGCTACTTCGGTCATGTGGTGCGCGCCGAGCAGGCCTTGTTCGGAGATGTCCGCTTCGTCGATCTCCATGCGCGTACGATGGCGGTCCGCATGGGCGATCTGAACCTGCTGCGGCAGGACGAGTTGGCGCCCTGTCTCGACGCCGATGTGTTTGTTGTGTTCGGTGCCAGTTTCATCAAGGGCTGGCTGTGCGACCACCTGGTGGAGCGCGGTGCCTTCAACATCCACATGGGGTTGTCGCCCTACTATCGCGGCTCGTCGTGCAACTTCTGGGCGATGTACGACGCCAGGCCACACATGGTCGGCGCCACCATCCATCAGCTGTCGAGCGGGCTGGACAGCGGACCGATGTTGTTTCACGCGCTGCCGCGATACGATGGTGGCGACCCTTTTATTTACACAATGCGAGCGGTCGCGGTGGCACAGGATGCGCTGAGCTCACGCATAGCCGACTGCTCGATATTCGATCTGCCGGCAGTCCCCCAGGATAAGTCTGCGCAGATCCGTTATTCGCGCAACGCAGAGTTCACTGATGAAGTTGCTCAGGAGTTTCTCGATCGGATGGACACTGGAGAGGTCTCGACCATGCCGAGCGGTGAATCGACATACCCCGTCGGCCTGCTCAGCCCTGTATTTGGTTAGCGTGAAATAACGTGATCGTTAGCCCGCAGTCGGCGCGTCGAGGCGTGGTTGCTGTCCCGCAGTGGCTCCGGCGACGGCCATGATCGGGTGATGATTCCGGTCGGCGGTTCATTATCTGCTATTGACCGGATTCCGGGGCTCCCGCGGCCTGTCCAGTTGTCTGTGGCCACCGAACATGCCTTGGTGCGTGTTCGTCGATCGGGATAACGAGTTCGGCGCAGGTTCCTCCTCCGGCACGCCCATGCAGTCGTACGGTCCAGCCG
>JAGRHB010000051.1 GCA_020445245.1 Gammaproteobacteria bacterium | reverse complement strand
CCCCCCAGCGGCATGGGGGGTGGCTGTATCAATCATGCATTCCGCCTCGGTGACGACACACAAACCTGGTTCGTGAAGACGAACACGGCGGCATCTATCGAGATGTTCGAGGCCGAGGCGCAGGGACTCGACGCGCTAGCCGCAAGCCGGACCCTCCGGGTGCCGCACCCCTTGTGCACAGGCATCGCCGAAGAAAGCGCCTTTATCGTCCTGGAGTACCTGGAAATGCGCCACGCCAGCGCGGCGGGCTGGCGTCAGGCAGGGGAACTGCTGGCAGCGATGCACCGACACGGTACCGAACAATTTGGCTGGGCACGCGACAACACCATCGGGGCGACGCGGCAATGCAACGGCTGGGAAGCTGACTGGGTGGCATTCTGGCGCGAGCATCGACTGGGCTTTCAACTCGCGCAGGCCGCACGAAACGGCTACCAGGGCAGTCTGCAGGCGCTCGGCGGGCAACTGATGGAACGCTTCCCTGCCCTGATCGACCACGCACCCCGCCCGTCACTGCTGCATGGCGACCTCTGGGGCGGCAATATCGGCTTCGGCGAGCGAGGGGATCCGCTGATATACGACCCCGCGACCTACTTCGGCGACCGTGAAGCGGATCTGGCGATGACCGAACTGTTCGGCGGATTTCCTGCCGATTTCTATGCCGCCTACCGCGCGGCCTGGCCGCTCGACGCCGGCTACCGGGTACGCAAGCACCTGTACAACCTGTACCACGTGCTCAACCACCTCAACCTCTTTGGCGGCGGTTACCGAGCGCAGGCGGAACGCACGATGCAGGCCCTGCTGGCGGAATGTTGAACACTGACGCCGACGACTCAGTGAGCGAAATGACCGTTTTCGAGGAAGTACAGTACCTGCCGCCGCACCTCCGCATTGAACATCATCAGCGAATGCGTACTTTCCATGACGATGAAGTCACGCATTTCCGGCAGCCGGGTGCTGGCCACCGACACGGCACCATCGTCATCGCCAGGCAGCAGGCGCGAGAACCAGGGCTGCAGCGAGCGGTTGGCCGCGATGATGCCCACTTCAACAGGAATCGGCCGCAACCGGTGAACGATGCTGTCGGACCCGGTCCCCAACTGTTGGCCAACCGCTCCCATCAACCAGCGGTAGGGGGGCCAATGACGCACATAATCGGCAACCTCACTGCCCTGATTGGGGGGTGCCAGCATGACGACGCGGCTGCCCGGCGGCAGGCCGTTGTGCTGCAGGTAATACCGAACCAGTATGCCCCCCAGGGAATGCGTCACCACATGCACCGGGTGCGCCGTGCCACAACCGCTCACGGCTGGCCGTACATAGTGTTCAACCAGGCCCGCAACATCATAACGACGTGTCGGATACCCGATATTGCGCACCCGATAGCCGGCACGCTGCAGATCCCTGGCCAGAGGCACCATCGATCGCGCGGTACGTGCCATGCCGTGCAGCATCACCACCCATTGCACCTCCGCACGATCGGCACCACCCGGGGTGGTCACCGGGGTTCCGTGCCGCAGGTCTTCAGGTGAGCCTGCCGCAGGTCGGCCTTTTCGGCGGCACGCTCGTCTTCGCTCAGGTACCTGCGTTCCCCGTTGGCCAGGGTCCGGTACACCGGGCCCGGATGCGACAGCAGGCGCCAGCTCTCTTGCAGATCCCGGCAACGTGCCGCGTCCTGTTCGCGCAGTTGTGCCGCGCGCGTATCCGCGGCCCGCTTCTGTTCACGTTCGTATTCATAGGCCTCGAGCAGACGCTGCTGGCGGTCGCGCCGCTGTGCCGACGCCTGGTCGGCGGTCACTGAACCGGCAGCGGTGTCGGGCAGCAGCATCTTCTGCGCGCCCTGCGGTGGCGGCCTCTGCCCGTAGTGGACACGGCCCTGCTCGTCGCTCCAGCGATACACGTCCGCGGCACGTGGCGTACTCACCGCCAGCACGGCCGTCACCAGCACCAGCTTCCGGAGCCATGGATTCATCTTGCAGCACATGCGGCTATGATAGTGCGCACAGGCGCCGGGCGTCGCCAGCGAATCAACCGCGCGTGCCACACAATCACGGCCCGCCGATCATTAGTACAAGGGCCCTGCCGATGCCGATCACACGGAAGACGACAATCCCGACCGACGCTGCGCCGTCGGCGCGCCTGCTCGGCTGGCGTGAATGGCTCAGCCTGCCGGACCTCGGGATCAGTCACATCAAAGCCAAGGTCGACACCGGCGCACGCACGTCGTGCCTGCACGCGTTTTACGTCGAGCCGCTCCGGCGCGATGGCCGCGACCATGTCCGCTTCGGGGTCCACCCGCTTCAGCGCAACAACCGTGACGCGGTTCACTGCGAGGCCGAGGTGCTGGACCAACGTCAGGTCTCGGACTCCGGCGGCCATCGCGAGCTTCGCTTCGTGATCGTCACGCGGCTCGTTCTGCTGGATTTCGATGATGATATTGAACTCACACTGACCAACCGCGATAGCATGCAGTTCCGCATGCTCTTCGGCCGCACCGCGATGTCGGCCGGCGGATTTCTGATCGACCCGTCGGCCTCATATCTTGCCGGCCGTCGCTCCTCCCGCAAGGAACCCCAATGAAAATTGCCATACTGTCGCGCAACCCCAAGCTGTACTCGACGCGGCGCCTGGTCGAGGCCGCCGAGCAACGCGGCCACGAAGTTCGCGTGCTCGACGTGCTGCGCTGCTATATGAACATTACTTCGATGCGTCCCTCGATCCACTACAAGGGCGAGGACCTCAACGGCTTCGATGCGGTGATCCCACGCATCGGCGCATCGGTGACCTTTTACGGCACCGCGGTGTTGCGCCAGTTCGAGATGATGGGCGTCTACCCGCTCAACGAGTCGGTCGCGATTACCCGCTCTCGAGACAAGTTGCGCTCGCTTCAGCTGCTGGCGCGCAAGGGCATCGGCCTCCCGGTGACCGGATTCGCGCACTCGCCCGACGATGTGCAGGATATGCTCAAGATGGTCGGCGGTGCCCCGGCGGTGATCAAGCTGCTGGAGGGCACCCAGGGCATCGGCGTGGTACTGGCAGAGACGGAGAAAGCGGCAGAGAGCGTGATCGAGGCCTTCATGGGGCTCAAAGCCAACATTCTGATCCAGGAGTTCATTGCCGAGGCCGGTGGCGCCGACATCCGTTGCCTGGTGGTCGGCGGCAAGGTGGTGGCCGCGATGAAGCGCCAGAGCAAGGATGGTGAGTTCCGTTCCAACCTGCACCGCGGCGGCAGCGCCTCGCTGATCAAGCTGACCCCGGAGGAACGCTCCACCGCAGTGCGTGCCGCCGGCATCATGGGACTGAATGTATGCGGTGTGGACATCCTGCGCGCCAATCACGGACCGGTGGTCATGGAGGTCAATTCCTCGCCCGGGCTGGAGGGCATCGAGGGCGCCACGCAGCGCGACGTGGCAGGCATGATCGTCCAGTTCATCGAAAAGAATCACCAACCGCACAAAACCAAGACGCGCGGCAAGGGCTGAGAAGATGAACAAACGCCAGGCATTCCCGATCGGCGGGCAGCTGGTGGCAGCGGCGACGCGCCGCTCGGTCAATCTGACTCTCCCCGGTCTATACACCAACGACCCGGTATCCATGCCGGTACATGTGTTGCACGGCCGGCATGACGGCCCGGTGGTTTTCGTCAGTGCCGCCGTGCATGGTGACGAGATCAACGGCGTGGAGATCATCCGTCGACTGCTGCGAGTACCTCAGATGAAGCGCCTGCACGGCACGCTGCTGGCGGTACCGATCGTCAATGTGTTCGGCTTTCACAACCGTTCACGCTATCTGCCCGACCGGCGCGACCTCAATCGCAGCTTCCCCGGCAACGAGTCTGGGTCGATGGCGGGCCGCCTCGGCCATGTGTTCATGTCGGAGATCGTGAAACGCGCCGACTTCGGCATTGATCTGCATACGGCAGCGGTGCACCGTGACAACCTGCCGCAGATCCGGGCGGACATCAACGACCCTATCCTGGAGCCGCTGGCCAAGGCGTTCAGCGCACCGGTGCTGTTGCACTCGGCGGCACCAGCCGGTTCGCTGCGCGGCGCAGCTGCCGACATCGGCGTACCGGTGATGGTGTACGAGGCCGGTGAGGCACTGCGTTTCGAGGAGATGTCGATCCAGATCGGGCTGCGCGGGGTGATGAACGTGCTGCGTCGCCTGTCGATGCTGCCGATCAGCAAACGCAAGCCGAGCAAACCGAGTGCGGTGCTGCGTTCGAGCACCTGGCAGCGCGCACCGCAGAGTGGCATCCTGCGTGCGCAGTCCAAGCTCGGCACCATGGTCAGAAAAGGCGAAATCCTCGGTGTGGTCGCCGACCCCACAGGTGAGTCCGAGATGGTGCTGGAGGCACCTTTCGACGGTGTGGTCATTGGCCGCACCAACCTGCCGCTGGTGTTCGAGGGCGAGGCCCTGTTTCATGTCGGCCGCACCCGTCAGACCACGTTGCTGGAGCAGCACCTGGATGCGCTGCACGAGGGCACGGCGATCACGCCACCGGAGCTGATCGAAGAACCGCCGATCGTTTGATGCCGACCGGCACTCCCCAACAAAAAAGGGCGCCCGAAGGCGCCCCAGCTACACAGACGTGGTGTCTGTCAGCGACCGGAACCACGCGTACCGGTGAACTCGGGATAGGCCTCCAGGCCACACTCGCCGATGTCGGTACCTTCGTATTCCTCTTCCTCGCTGACGCGGATGCCCATGATCGCCTTGATCACCAACCACACCACGAAGCTGACCCCGAACACCCAACCGAAGATCGTGCCGGCGCCGACCAGCTGACCGACGAAACTGGTCCCGTCATTGGTCAGCGGCACTGCCATCAGGCCCCAGAAACCGACCACACCATGTACCGAGATGGCACCGACCGGATCGTCGATCTTCATCTTGTCGATGGTCAGGATCGCGAACACCACCAGGGCACCACCGACCGCACCGATCATGGTGGCCATCAGCGGCGACGGCGTGGACGGCTCGGCGGTGATCGCCACCAGGCCTGCCAGTGCACCGTTGAGTGCCATGGTGAGGTCAGCCTTGCCGAACAGCAGGCGTGCGATGATCAGCGCAGTCACGAGGCCGCCGGCGGCCGCGGCGTTGGTGTTCAGGAACACCATAGCGACCGAGTTGGCATTGGCGATGTCGCCCAGCTTGAGCACCGAGCCACCGTTGAAGCCGAACCAGCCCATCCACAGGATGAAGGTACCGAGGGTGGCCAGCGGCAGGTTGGCGCCTGGAATGGCGTTGACACGGCCATCGGCGGTGTACTTGCCCTTGCGCGGACCCAGCAGCAGCACTCCGGCCAGCGCGGCGGCCGCACCTGCCATGTGCACGATGCCGGAGCCGGCGAAGTCGGAGAAACCGAAGTCGTCGCCCAGGCTGTACAGACCGAACACCGACTCACCGCCCCAGGTCCAGTTGCCTTCCATCGGGTAGATGAAACCGGTCATCACCACTGCGAACAGCAGGAACGACCACAGTTTCATGCGCTCGGCAACGGCACCGGAGACAATCGACATCGCGGTCGCCACGAACACCACCTGGAAGAAGAAGTCCGAGGCATCCGAATACACGGAGTCACCGCCAAAGCCCGCTTCCGCAGACTCTTTCAGCACGCTCGCGGTCAGTGCGTCGGCATTTTCGGCGCCGTCCAGCGCGATGCCGGCCAGCAGGAAGTCGCCGCCGTACATGATCGCGTAGCCGCACACCAGATACATGATGCACGCGACCGCATACAGGGCGATGTTCTTGGTCAGGATCTCGGTCGTATTCTTCGACCGCACCAGTCCGGCCTCGAGCATCGCAAAGCCCGCAGCCATCCACATGACCAGTGCGCCCATTACCAGGAAATAGAAGGTATCGATGGCGTACTGGAGTTCAAAGATATTGTTTTCCATTGGAAACCCCCAGCCGGATTAGAGTGCGTCCGTGCCGGACTCACCCGTACGGATACGGATGGCCTGGAGCACGTCGTAGACGAAGATCTTGCCGTCACCGATCTTTCCGGTCTTGGCGGCGGCGCTGATCGCCTCGATGACCGAGTCGAGCTGGTCGTCGTCGATTGCGACTTCGACTTTGATCTTCGGCAGGAAATCCACGACGTATTCGGCGCCGCGGTAGAGTTCTGTGTGGCCCTTCTGACGCCCAAAGCCCTTGACCTCGGTGACGGTTATCCCGGTCACACCGATGTCTGAAAGCGCTTCGCGCACGTCATCGAGCTTGAAGGGCTTGATGATGGCTGCAACCAGTTTCATGAATACTTCTCCTAGATTGATGCTGGTCGGCACCGCACGCTGCGGTGCCGACGGTCGTCTTGGCTGTACGGGTTATTCGAAGGTCTTGGCCCAGGAGACGAAGACTTTCGCATCACTGTCTCCACTCTCTTCGTCCGCGGCAGAGACAGAGAACGTGAAGTCGCCCAGGTCGCCGGCACTCTTGCCGATGTCAAGCTGGTAGTGGGTATATGAGGTATCGCTGCCTGCGACGCCGTCATCCTTGAAGTCGAAATAGCCGACCGTACCTCCGACGGTCCACGTCGGCGCGACTTCGAAGCTGGCACTCACGTGGTAGTAGATATCGCCGTCGATGAAGGTCTCGTTGCCGGCCGAGGTGTCATCGACTTGCGAATCGACGATGTAGTTCACACCACCCGTAACCGGCCCGAAGGTGAGGCTTCCCTGAATCTCGAGGAAGTTGATGTCGTCACCACCCGGATAGCCGTAGTAGATGACACCGACGTCGTAGCCGATGCCACTGACCTCATTGGAAAAACCGCCGTATAGGTCTACTTCGGCATTGGTGTCATCACCGAAGTCGACGTTTGAGGCCCAGGTCCCCGCGTAGAAACCGCTGTCGTGGGCATAGTCGAGGCCGCCACTGATCGCGGCCGAATCGTCGGTCTGCGTGACGCCGCGCCAGACGTAGTTGCTGGTTGCGCCGATGTTGGCCGAGAACTCTGCAGCGGCGGAACCTGCCGCGACCAGAACGCTCAGTGCGAGGGCTGTTTTCTTCAGTTTCATGTTGCATTGACTCCCAATGGCTATTCGATTCGGATTCGTTTCGCGCGAAAATCGCGACTGACCGGGTCGAAGCAGGAGCCGTGCCAATACGTTTTTTCCTTTATTTTTCAGAAACATGAATTGCATCCCAGGTGAATAAGCAAATCCTGTTGCACCAATTCAAACCGCCCGACAGCCGTTGCACCAAAGCGATGCACCATCACGGGGCGACGATCCACGGTGGACAAGGTGCGCGGTGTTTTCTACCCTGCCGCGGTATCCGCTGTTGCACACACGGAGTGCCCAGATGCTCGACCCGAAACTCTTCGATGATCTGTCTCGCCGCATCGCGGACAATATGCCGAGCGGTTTTCAGACGCTGCAGGGGGATCTGCAACGCAACCTTCGGGTGGGGCTGGAAGCCGCGCTGGGCAAACTGAACCTGGTGACACGCGAGGAATTCGAGATCCAGCAGGCGGTGCTGCTGCGTACCCGCGAAAAACTCAGGGCACTCGAGGACAGGCTCGCCGCGCTGGAGACAGCAACCCGCCAATAGCCCACCCCCCGCGCGGCGCGCGGGGCCACCAGAGACCAGGGAAGGTCATGACATACGCAAGCACGCTGTGCCGTGCCGCAGTGGGGATCACGGCCCCCGCGGTCACGGTCGAAACCCATCTCGCCAATGGCCTGCCGGCGTTCAACATCGTCGGCCTGCCGGAAAAGGCCGTGCAGGAAAGCCGCGACAGGGTGCGCAGTGCCCTGGTCAACAGCGGTTTCGAGTTCCCGGCCCGGCGCATAACGGTCAACCTCGCACCCGCCGATCTCCCCAAGCAGGGCAGCCGTTTCGACCTGGCAATCGCGGTCGGCATCCTGATCGCGAGTGGCCAGCTGCCGCCGCAGGCAGCCGACGGCTACGAGCTGGTCGGGGAACTCAGCCTCGCTGGTGCGGTGCGCAAGATTACCGGCATCCTGCCGTTGGCGCTGGCGAGCCGCGAGCAGCGCTCGCGGCTGATCATGCCGGCCGACAACCTGGAAGAGGCAGCGCTGGTTGGTGGACTGACGCTGTACGCGGTCGATCATCTGCTGGCCGTCACCGGCCACCTGGGTGGCAGCCAGCGACTGTCCGAAACCAGCCCACCGGACACCCGGCCGGTGCCGGCCGCGCAGCCCGACCTGGCCGATGTCTGCGGCCAGGCGCACGCACGGCGAGCCCTCGAGGTCGCCGCCGCCGGCCGTCATAATCTGTTGATGATGGGACCTCCGGGCAGTGGCAAGTCGATGCTCGCGAGTCGCCTGCCGGGCATCCTGCCACCGCTCTCCGAGGACGAGGCGCTGCACAGCGCGGCGATCCGTTCGGTCGCGGGCCACCCGTTCGGCGACTGGGACTGGCGCCAACGACCGTTCCGGGCACCGCACCATACAGCGTCCGGTGCCGCACTGGTGGGTGGCGGCAGCATGCCCAGGCCGGGGGAGATCTCGCTGGCGCACAACGGCGTGTTGTTTCTGGACGAGCTACCCGAGTTCGACAACCGGGTACTGGAGGTCCTGCGCGAGCCCCTGGAAACCGGACGGATACTGATCTCGCGGGCCGCGCGCCAGGCCGAGTTTCCCGCTGACTTCCAGCTGGTGGCAGCGATGAACCCCTGCAAGTGCGGCTACGCAGGTGACCCGGCACGCATCTGCGCAGGCTGCGGCCGGGAGCAGGCGGCGCGTTACCAGCGCCGCATCTCCGGTCCACTGCGCGATCGCATCGACATCCAGATCGAGGTGCCGGCGCTGCCACAGCGCGAGTTGCTGCGCGGCCTGCAGGACAATGCCGAGGACAGTCGTACCGTGCGTGCCCGGGTGGTCGCCGCCTGGCAGCGGCAGATACAGCGCCAGGGCGTGGCGAATGCGCGACTCGGCCAGCAGGCACTCACACGTCACTGCGCCCTGCCCGGCCCGGCCCGCGATCTCCTGGCCCAGGCGATCGACAGGCTCGGACTGTCGGCGCGCGCCTTTCACCGGATCCTGCGGGTCGCACGCACGGTGGCGGATCTCGACGCCAGCGAAGATATCGGCACCGGCCACCTGACCGAGGCCATCGGTTACCGCCGACTGGATCGGAAATAAGGGACCGGAAATGGGCGCCGCACGCCCGGCGCACCGCTATAATCGCGCGCTTGCCGAAAACCGAATCCAGATCATGCTGCAGTTCGACAACGTCTCCCTGCGCCGCGGGCCACGCC
>JAGRHB010000518.1 GCA_020445245.1 Gammaproteobacteria bacterium | reverse complement strand
TCTGTGACTTAATCACACTGGGCGCCGATATTGCGCAGGGCCTCCGGGTTGCCCAGTTCGATGCGGCCGCGGCTCAGCCGGAGCAGGCGGCGTTGTTCGAAGTCCTTCAGCATCCGACTTACCACCTCGCGCGAGGTTCCAAGTTCGGCAGCAATCTGTTGATGTGTCGTCTGCAGGACCGGTCCCTGGTTCAGTGCGTAGCTTGCGAGGTATTCGCCGAGGCGCTGATCCATGCGCCTGAACGCGACTTCTTCGACCAGGCTGATCACGTCGCCCAGCCGCCCTGCCAGCAGGTCCCACAGGAAACGCCGCCATGTCTCGAAGTCGGACATCCAGCGGATCACCTGTGAACCGGGGATCAGTATCGCATTCAGATCGGACTCGACGGTGGCACTGGCGGGAAACGTGCGTCCGCTCAGCATGCAGGATGCCGTGAGAATGCAGCATTCACCGGGCTCGACGCGGTACAGGGTGATCTCGCGACCCGATTCGGCAAGCTTGAACACGCGTGCCGATCCCCGGGTGACCAGGGCCAGATGGCTGCACAGGTCGCCTTCGTGGCAGATGTTCTGTCCGCATTCGAGGTCGACTGAGAGCGCGATGCCTGTCAGCGCCCTCATCAACGAAGCATCGGCAGCGATGGCGGGAAACCGGGCAGCGAAGCCCTTGCTCTGGTCCGTTTGCAGCACGCCCGTCTAGATCACGACCTGAGAAAAATCGTAATCCATGTTTTCCAGGGGCCGTTGGATGAAGTTGCCCTGCAGGAAATCAGCACCCGACGACCAATGAAGATCGATACTCCTTGGATCATCGACGTTGGATACGATCACCTTGGCCGACGCGTCGTGGGCCTGGCGGATCACGCTGCCGATCGTCTCGCGGTCGGCCTTGAGCAGTCGCGGCGCAATGTTGATGTAGCCGGCCTGCAGGAAACGAAGGACCTTGAATGCCGCTTCTTTCTCGGGGAACCGAGACAGCGAGAC
>JAGRHB010000517.1 GCA_020445245.1 Gammaproteobacteria bacterium | reverse complement strand
GCGCACTGAGCGCCGGCGCTTGCGAGCAGTAACAGCAGGCAGAGAAATCGGTGCATCGGGGTTCGCTGGGGGAAGGTTCGTCGGGCCGGCGATTATAAGGGATTCCCGCGAACGTCACGGGTTGATAGGCGACTCTGGTACTCGCAGCATGGCGGCGCCATGAAGCAACTCGCCGATCTCGCGTTCGAAAACAGTTACGCGCGCCTGCCGTCCGGGATGCACGCGCGGGTGAGGCCGACTCCACTGCGGGGAGCTCACCTGGCCAGCGTCAGTCCGGCCGCGGCCGCACTGCTCGATCTGTCACCTGACGTCCTGCGTCAACAAGAGGCCATCGCCGCCCTCAGCGGTAGCCGGCCACTGCCCGACATGGACCCGATCGCAATGTGCTATGCGGGCCACCAGTTCGGTCACTTCGTCCCGCAACTCGGTGATGGCCGGGCGCTGGTGCTCGGCGAGGTGGTCACCGACGCCGGCGCACATTGGGAGCTGCAACTCAAGGGTGGTGGGCTGACGCCTTTCTCGCGCGACGGTGACGGCCGCGCGGTGTTGCGGTCGACCATCCGTGAGTACCTGTGTTCCGAGGCGATGCACGGCCTGGGTATCCCGACAACACGGGCGTTGTGCCTGTTCGGCAGTGACGAGGAGGTGTACCGCGAACGGATCGAGCGCGGCGCTCTGCTGGTCAGAATGGCCCCCAGCCATGTGCGCTTCGGCTCGTTCGAGGTGTTCTACCACCGCCAGCAGTACCGCCAGTTGCAGCAACTGGCCGACTACGTCATCGACCACGACCTTCCGCAGCTGCGTGGTGAAGAGCGGCCTTACCTGGCATTGCTGCGTGAGGTGGTGGAGCGTACCGCGCGCCTGATGGCGCAATGGCAGCTGGTCGGTTTCGCTCACGGCGTGATGAACACCGACAATATGTCGATCCTCGGATTGACCCTGGATTACGGGCCATTCGGCTTCATTGATAGCTACGATCCCGGCTTCATCTGCAACCATTCGGACCAC
>JAGRHB010000516.1 GCA_020445245.1 Gammaproteobacteria bacterium | reverse complement strand
TACGTCGGCCACGTGTTTGGCCCATCGAGCCTTGAGGCCGAGGACAACCTGCTGCACCTCGACAGGACACTGGCCGATCTGTTTGCCTACATCGACAGGGAGATCGGGCTGGATCGTACACTGATCGTGCTGTCTGCCGACCACGGAGCCCCGGAGGCACCGGGCTACCTCCGCAAGCTGGGCAAACTGGGCGGCTACGTCACGCCTGACCGCTGGGATACCAAAGCGGCTGCCGAGCGGATCCGCGCAAGGTTCGGCCTCACTGGCAAGCTGATCCAGGGCTACGATCATCCCTATCTGAATCTGTCCGACGAAGTCCGCAACGCCGAGGGCATTGATCTGACGGCCCTCGAGACGGCGATTGCCGAGGAGCTGGTCGCGTTCGAAGGGGTCGCGTTCGCGTTTCCCAGCTCGCGGCTGCGGGAAGGCTCGCTGCCCGAGAACGCGCTGACCCGCGCCGTTCTCAACAACTACAATCCAGACCGGTCCGGCGACATCTATGTCGTGTTCAATCCTGGCTGGTTCATCGCCGACTTCGACGGTCTTTCGGTCACGGTCACGCACGGCTCGCCCTGGCGCCACGATACCTTCGTGCCGATCATCTTCGCGGGCCACGGTCTGGCCCCGCAGCCGGTGTCGCGACGGGTGCACACCGTTGATGTCGCGACCACGCTTGCGGCGATTGCAGGCACGCGACCGCCTGATGCAGCCGCTGGCGACGTGCTACTCGAGGTGGTTGGGCGATAGCGGACCACGTCGGTGCTGCCTGCCGCAACACTGGCGAAGCACGCCGAGGCTGCATTCTTGCCCACGACCCGCTTGGTCGGGTCGCCGCCGCCGAAGCCTTCAAAGCCTCAGCCGCCGGCAGCTGCGAACCGCTTCGCATCCGTGTGCATGACGCCTACGACCTTGCGTTGGCCTTCCATGATGGCATGGTCGGCGCTACTGGCTTCGAGAGCCTTCGAGCGCCTTGTCATTGGCGCAGATGTGGTGGATGCCACCGAATGCTGAATACAGCGGA
>JAGRHB010000515.1 GCA_020445245.1 Gammaproteobacteria bacterium | reverse complement strand
CACCAGCTCAGACTATGCGCGGTGCGCTTGAGGGTGACTCCGATCTCACGGTCGATCAGCAAGATCGGCAGTCCGTGCGCATCGGCCTGGGTGACGGCGACCCGCATCTCGGCGCCCGGTTCGATGCCGAGTTGCTCGCCGAGACGCTGCTGGTAGGCCGCCATCGCCAGATTGGCCATGACCATCGAGGCCTTGCCCTGACGCACGACCTGCATCAGGTCGAGCTCGGCCAGTCGTTCGGGGTGGGTCAGCGCATCGAAACGACTGGCGCAGAGCTCGACTGCCACCGCCTGGTAATCCTTGCTGTCGAGTGCCTTGGCGACCTGTTCCGCGCTGCTGCGCGAGACATGCGCTGTCCCCAGCAGTGTCACCGATGTATCGGCTACCCTGACCTCGTGCACCAGCGCAGGGGTATCGCCCGCCGCCCGTGCCGTCCTGTCCTCGACTTCCGGCATGCATCACTCCTCGACTCAAGGCAGCGGATAATAGCAGCCCCGTCGACGGTGACAGCCCGGCCAGTGGTCTTTACTATGCCTCGTCGGACTGATCGAAAAGGATTCCCATGCGCATACTGGCTTTACTCCTGTCCCTGCTGCTCTGTGCCTGTCAGACGAATCCATTCGCTGGCGATGTGCCAGACAAACTCAGCCTGCAGACCAAGACCTTCGAGGATGTGGTGCGTTGGGGGGCACTTGAAAAGATGTACCTCTTCCTCAAGCAGGATCCGGCACAGCCCCCGGTGCAGGTACAGGATGGTCTCGACAACGTACGCGTGACCGGTTACGAATCCAGTCAGCTGGGCAAGATCTCGGAGACGCGCTGGGCGCAGACGGCGGTGATCGACTACGTATTGACCGACCGCCAGGTGGTGCGCCAGTTGGTCGACCATCAGCTGTGGGTGAGCGACGACGAGGGCAAGACCTGGTACCGCGAAAACCCGGTGCCGCTGTTCCGATGAATGGTTACAGCGATTACCAGCAAGTCGCGGCGGATTCCGCGAACGCGGCCGTTTCAGCCCTGGGTCGATGGCGCGCGGCACCTCTTGTGTTGTTGC
>JAGRHB010000514.1 GCA_020445245.1 Gammaproteobacteria bacterium | reverse complement strand
TCCCGAGGCTGTTGACCAGCGTGGTATGCAGTCGCTGTTTCGAGGCATAGGCCTCGGCGCGGCCGAGGATCACGCAATTCGCCACGATCAGCTGGATGAAGGCCCCCAGCGCGTTGTACAGGTCGAGGCTGATCGCCTGGATTGCGTAGTCGACCACAGTGACAAAAGTGGCGATGATCACGATGTAACTGGCGATACGCACCTGCTTGGGGATCAGGTTGCGCAACAGCGAGATCAGGCCACTGGACGCCACCAGCACGAAGGTCGTCGCCAGCCCCATCGCGATCGCGTTCATCGTGGAGTTGGTCACCGCCAATACCGGGCACATGCCCAGCAGCATCACGAACACAGGGTTCTCTTCCCACAGGCCGCGCAGGAAGGTATCCAGCCCGAGCTTTTCCTGTTGGTGCCGCAGGGTTGTCATTACCGATCACTCCCGAAAGGTTGTACCCGACACATTCGAAAAGGCAGACGACCATTCATCGCACCACCTCGCCCAGTGCATCCCGGTGACGCTGAATCAGCGGCGCCATTCGCTGCATGCTGCGATTGAGGGCATTCGCCACCGCGACCGATGAGATGGTCGCACCGGAGATCGCGTCGACCTCCCAGGCGAACTGCTTGTGGCCGTGTTTGACCGCCTCGATCGGATTCGTCAGTCCATCACCACTGGCGTTCACCACCGCACTGAGTGCCTCGAAATTGCGCAGGAACCCGGGATCGAACGCAATCTTGTCACCCAGGCCCGGCGTCTCTGTCATCTTCAGGATCTTGATCCCGCGGATGCAGCTGCATGCCGGGTCGTAGCCATACAGCAGCTTGACCACATCCTGGTATCCCTGGGCACCGGCAGCCAGCGCGATACCCTTGAGTTTTCCCTGCTCATCGAATGCGGCATACACGGTCTCGCCTTCACCGGCAGCGTCGGTGGCAAGCGCAATGCCGTCTGCCCCAAGTACGACATCGACGCGCCGGGTTGCACCCGGCACGACCTGGAACACTGCTTTCTCAATCGCGATGCGCTGGTTCTCGGCAATGATCGGCTCAGTCCAGCGGAACACCAGCACGACCAGCAGGCCGGAA
>JAGRHB010000513.1 GCA_020445245.1 Gammaproteobacteria bacterium | reverse complement strand
AGATCGCCGTTGGTGTTTGCCGGGGATCCGTGCAGGGTTACCTGTGCCATATGAATTCTCCTGTTGTGTCTTGATCTATGTGGCCGCGATTTGCGGTGGCCGGCATGGTGCCGTTTCAACTGAACTTGGGCTCCACCGGGCATTTGGCCTGGGTGCGCGCCGCCATGATGCGTGCGAGCTTCGCCGCGTAATCGGCGATCTCTCCGGCGGTGCGCAATTCCGTCGCACACACCAGCAGGGCACTGCCCAGTTCCGGGTAGTCCGCGGCCAGCTCGAAACCGCCGAGTACATTGTGCGCCGCCAGTGACCGCAGGACATCGGCGACCGGTGCCGTCAGCCGCAGCACCCCTTCGTGAAACACCGGGCCGTCGAATACGCGCTCGACGCCGTCGACCGCCGTCAGTTGGGCGAGCAGCTGCGCGGTGTTCGCATGACAGGCGGCGGCCACCCGTGACAAGCCCTCACCGCCCAGCAAGGCCATGTGAATGGTGGCTGCTGTGACCAGCAGCCCCTGGTTGGTACAGATGTTGGACGTCGCCTTGGAGCGACGGATGTGCTGCTCACGCGCCTGCAGGGTCAGTGCATACCCCGGCTTGCCTTCGAGATCGACGGTCCTGCCAATGATCCGTCCCGGCATCTGCCGCACCATCTCCTGCTTGCAGCACATGAAGCCGAAATACGGGCCACCCGACGACAGCGGCGCGCCGAGCGGCTGACCCTCACCGCAGGCGATGTCGGCGCCAGCCGCCCCCCATTCACCCGGCGGCTTGATCACCGCCATCACCAGCGGATTGAC
The DNA here is from genome assembly GCA_020445245.1 of Gammaproteobacteria bacterium. The sequence goes on along the minus strand of JAGRHB010000513.1, from coordinate 302 downwards.
CACCGCGATGGCGAGCATGCCGTTGGCGTGGGCAAAGTCGGTCAGCACGTCGACGTCTTCGAGCACACCGAAGAAGTTGGGTTGCGGTATCACCAGCGCGGCGAAGTCCTGGCCGGCATGGGACTGCAGCGCCTCCATGTCCACCTGGCCCGAGGCGGCATCGAAGGGCACCTCGACCAGTTCGATCGACTGGTTGCGCACGATACTGTGTACCGTCTTGCGGTATGCGGGGTTCAGTGAGCGCGGCACCAGGATGCGGCGCGATTTCGATTTGCGGTTGACCCGGACCGCCATCAGCACCG
>JAGRHB010000512.1 GCA_020445245.1 Gammaproteobacteria bacterium | reverse complement strand
CGAAGTTGACACCGCGCAGCACGATGCGCGCTGCATCGTCGCAACCCAGTGCATCGACGGTGACCCCTTCGGCGCTGTCGGGACACAGGTCGCCGGCATCGCTGACGCCGTCGTTGTCGGCATCCGGTGGTCCAGCGGGTTGTTCCGGCTCGGCGGGCAGGACTGGCGGCATCATGCCGTAAGGCGGATACGGGTACGGCTGGTAACCCTGGTAGCCGTAACCATAACTCCGGCCACTGCCATAGCCGTCGCCGTAGCCTTCGCCACGCATGTCGGCATTGATGCGGCCGCGCATGGCGAAATCGAAATCGACGTCGCCGGCGGCATCTCCCGACCCGTCACCCCAGGTGTTGCCCCAGCCGTTTCCACTGCCATAACCGCTGTTCCAGCCGTCATTGCCCCAACCGTTGCCTCCCCAGGGCCACCAGTTGTTGCCGCCCCAGTTGTTGCCGCCCCAGTTGTTGCCGCCCCAGTTGTTGCCGCCCCAGCCATTGCTCCAGGGCCACCAGTTGTTACCACCCCAGTTATTGCCGCCCCAGCCGTTGCCCCATGGGCTCCAGCCGTTGTTCCAACCACCGTAGGACGGGGCCCAGCCGCCGCCGTAAGGGACACCGCCCCAGGGACGGTAGGCCGGTGCCGGTATCATTGGCATGGGTGGCTGCGGCGCGGGTCTTGCGACGGGGGCCTGTGCCGACGCCGTCTCGACGGTCTGCGGCGCCAGCGTCTGCTCGACCGGTGACACCGGCACTTCCGGTACCTCGGCGGGTGCGGTCTCACCCGACACCGGTGCCTCGGGCGCAACCGGACGTGCGGTCAGCGTGCCAGGCTCGATCAACCAGGATGGTGCCTCCGGGGCAGCGGGCATCTCACGCATTGCGGGTGCCTTGGGTGCCTCAGGTGGAGTGGGTGGCAACGGCCGCGCGACCTGACTGCGGCGTTCGATGACCCAACCCGGCGCCTCGGGTGCTGCCGGTACGTCGCGCATCTGCGGCATTTCCTGAACCTTTGGTGCCGTCGGCTGCGCACGCTCCGTCACCCACGCAGGGGTATCCGGTTTCGCTGGTGTTTCGGCTGCAACCGGTGCTTGCGGTGTCTGCG
>JAGRHB010000511.1 GCA_020445245.1 Gammaproteobacteria bacterium | reverse complement strand
AGCGGGCGGGAATCGGTCAGACGGATGCGCATTGGGGACTCCTTTGTCAGGGTGCAGCTGGAAGGTAAGCGTACCGCTTGTGCCCGGTACAGACAGGACAGTTGCCGTCTTGTTGGTTCATGCCGGCGCATCGTCATTCCCGGTTGCGGGCTTGTTCACCAATCGTCGGTGTGGCGCTTCGGTGGCGTCGGCGGCGGTGGGGGGTTCGGCGAGTTTGGCACGACAGCCACCTCGTCACCCGGGTCGAGCCTGGTGAAGGGTTCGGCGAACTGCTTGTTCACGGTCACGCGCACGTTGGCGTCGTCAAACAGGTAGCCGCGGTCGCCCTTGATTCGTCGCAGCCAGGCCAGCAGCTGTTCGACCGTCTCGACGCTCTCCGGCGGGGTCAGGTCCTCGGATTCCTTGTGCATCTTGTTGGCCAGATAGGCGAAATACAGCACGCGGATCCGGCGCTGCGACGCATCTGCCGCGGAGAGCCGATGGCCCTGGCGGTCATAGCCGGCGGCGGCGAGACGCTCGAGGTAGGCCTGCCAGTAGATCGCCTGGTTGATGCCGAGGTCGTACAGCGTCTCCCAGGAGTAGATCCCGGTGTCGTGGCCGTCGTCGAACGCGATGCGTATCGCATAGGTGCCCTGGGGCTCGATGCGATCGATATTGACATTCTCTTTGCCGGTCTCGGGTGTGCCGCGGCTGGTCACCTCGGCGGCATGGGAATTGACCCGCAGGTACTCGCATGGCAGCGAAAAGGTCTGGCCGTCGGAGAAGGTGATGGCCAGCAGCCGCGACTTGCGGTGCAGGTTGATCTCGGTGGGTATGGGGCCCTTGTGTTGCTCGGTCACGCGTATCTCTCCCGGTTGGCGGGAGGATGGTTGCATGACCGACCCGGGGGTTCAACTCGATGCGGTCAGCGGTTTCCCGGCGGCTGCGGCGTTGCCGGCACCGCCGCCGAGTGCCTCGCAAGCCTCGCGGCACAACGCACGGAAGCGGTGATAACCGGCCTCGCCGAGCTGGCCGCCATCGCCATATAGCAGTCCGAGCGGCTTTTCGCGGACGAACAGCGACATCATGTAGCCACCCTGGGCAGCCAGCATCGGCCGCAGCGA
>JAGRHB010000510.1 GCA_020445245.1 Gammaproteobacteria bacterium | reverse complement strand
GAGCATGATCGAGGCGGCCTGCCGGTCGCTGATCGTCTCCGGGAGCTTCAGCAGTTTGTCGGCTGCGATGACACGCGACTCCGCGTACGCGCCCTGGCACATCGGGTAGGCAACGCGATCGCCGACCGCGAGATTGTCGACACCCTCACCCAGCACCTCCACCACGCCCGCGGCCTCCATACCGAGTATGGCTGGCAGGTCGCCCGCCGGATAAAGCCCGTCACGCTGGTATACATCGATGAAATTGAGGCCGCAGGCAGTCTGCCGCAACCTCACCTCACCGGGACCCGGTGCCGGTACTGTGATGTGCTCCCAACGCAGAACGTCGGCATTCCCGTGGCTGTGGATTCGGATCGCATGCGTCACCGGCGTGCTCCTAAGTGGCCTGGGTCGATTCTCGGCGCCACTGGCGGCCAACACAAGCCACGCGGCAGTACCACCACACAAAGGCCACGGGCATTCGGTGGGTGATTGCGGCAACCTTGAGGGGCTTGGGCGGTCACAGCACGCAACAAGCAACACTACTGCCGACAAGAGGAACCTGCAGCCATGGACATCAAAGCCCTGTTCGATGCCGAGCCCCAATCGCCACTGTACGTCGCAGTGAACCGGGTACTGGTGCGCAACGACCCCAACCTGTTGCGGATGATGAAGGAGGCCAGCAGCAAGATGTGCCTGGCCACGGCACTGACGCCGGGATTCCGCGGCTTCGACCTGATGCGCCAGCGCGGCAACTGCCCGATGGGTATGCGTTGGGCGGCCAGCTCGGATATGTCGGACGAACTGTCCCATATCTGGATCGACCAGTTCACCTACTGGGACTCCTGGCAGGCCCATGAGAACTTTCACGAGACATTCGAGGACGTCGTGGTCGAGTCGTGCGCAAAATGCGGCGGAATGTTGCTCGACGGACCCGAGGAGCCGATCTACCGCATCGTCAAAAGCGACTTGCCGAAGCTGATTTCGAAAAACCAGATGATGAAACTGGGTTTCGGCAACAGCGGCGACACACGTGGCTACGCAATGGACTCCGGTGCCGGCGTCACAGTGCTCGCGACTCACCATATCAAGCCGGGCAAGGAGAGTGAATTCGAGGATGGCGAGGTGCAGACCATGGAG
>JAGRHB010000509.1 GCA_020445245.1 Gammaproteobacteria bacterium | reverse complement strand
GTACGCCCCGGAGATAAGCAGAAATGAAAATCGGTCGCCTTCATCATTTTCGCGTCACTTGATCAGACGATCCCTTGAGTTATCGCTGGCCGGTGACGAATGTCGCCTCTCGATCCGGAGGATACTGCACCGTCGGCGTTCGCAGGATCAGTCCCAGGATGCGCTCTGGGCCTCCGTGATCAGCCTTTGCCGTGTCAGCATCGGTGAAAGCTTCGCCCCGGTGTCAATCGAACTCGCGCGTCCGCAACCACCCTGTGTCGCCGATTTCTATGGGCTGTTTCGTGCGCCAATCCGTTTCGGTGCCGAGCGGGATGTTATGGTGTTCCGACGCGAGGACGTCGAACGGCCGCTGCCGACGGCCAACCGTGCGTTGGCCCGCCACAATGAACGTATTGTGGCCGATTACATGATGCGCCTCGACGACGACAACTTCTCAGACCGCGTGCGGATCAGGCTGATAGAGAGCCTGCCGTCGGGAAGGGTCGAGGCCGAAGACGTGGCGCGTGCGCTGAACGTGTCGATGCGTACGCTGCAACGCCGTTTGGCGGACGAGGGAACCAGCTACTCCGCGTTGCTCGACCGGGCGCGGCATGAGCTCGCGGTCCGTTTCATCGGTGAGCAGCGTATGCCGGTCAAAGAGGCAACCTTTGTGCTGGGGTTCTCGGAGCCGGCGAATTTTTCGAGGGCGTTCAAACGTTGGACCGGGGTGTCACCCACCAAGTTCCGGCAGGTGGATTAATCGCGGTATGCCCTCACCTGTGTTGGTGGAACAATTCGCTTTCCGCCGATGTCACAGGCGCTACGGAACAGGCGAAGGAGACAGGCACCAATGAAAGAACCCGAAGGGTCGTCGTCGGCTGTGATCGCAGACGATTCGGCACAGCCCGCATTCGTGCGCAGTGAGTTCGAGGCCCTACGTCAACACATCGGGCGGCAGATTCTCGGCCAGTCGGAACTGGTGGAGCGCCTGCTGATCGCGCTGCTCGCGGATGGCCATCTGTTGGTCGAAGGTGCCCCCGGGCTGGCCAAGACCCGAGCGGTGAAGGCGCTGGCATCAGGGCTCGAAGGTGATTTCCACCGCATCCAGTTCACGCCGGACCTGCTGCCCGCGGATCTCACCGGAACCGAGATCTACC
>JAGRHB010000050.1 GCA_020445245.1 Gammaproteobacteria bacterium | reverse complement strand
GTGCCAGCTGGCTGACTCCGCGCAAGATGCGTCCACGGGACATCCTCGACGCGCTGGCGCTGGGCAGCCGCAACATGGTCACGACCGGCCTGTTGCTGGTCGCCGTCGGCCTGGTGGTGAATGTGATCGCGATGACTGGTGTCGGGAACACGTTGTCTCTGATGATCCAGCAGTGGGCCGGCGGCAATCTGGTGATCGCCCTGACCCTGGTGGCGCTGGCCTCGCTGGTGCTGGGTATGGGACTGCCGGTGACGGCGGCCTATATTGTGCTGGCGACCCTGTCGGCGCCAGCGCTGTACAACCTGATCGCCGATGCTCAGCTCGTCGAGCTGATCGCGGCCGGTCAGGCGCTGCCCGACGCTGTAGGCGCGATGCTGATGCTGGCGGCACCGGACAAGCTGGGTCTGCTGGGACACAGCATGTCCACCGACGAGGCGCGAGGCATCGTCGAGGCACTGCGCACCATCGATCCTTCCCTGGTGACCGGTCTTTACGATCAGGTGCTGGACCCGGCGTTGCTGCTGGGTATTCTGTTGTCTGCGCACATGATCATCTTCTGGCTGAGCCAGGACAGCAATGTGACCCCACCGGTGTGTCTGACCGCGTTCGCCGCGGCCGCGATCGCCGGTACACCGCAGATCCGCACCGGCTTCACCTCATGGAAGCTGGCCAAGGGGCTGTACATCATGCCGGTCTTGTTTGCCTACACCCCGTTTTTGTATGGCGACTGGCCAGCCATGCTGGAGATTTTCTTCTTTACGATGGTCGGCCTTTACGCCTTCGCAGCGGCCTTCCAGGGGCATCTGGAACGCGACCATGGCATCGTGGCAAGGCTGTTGCTCACGGCTGTCGCCATCTGCCTGATGTACCCCGGTCAATCATTCCTGCACTGGGGTGGTCTGGTGGTGTTTTTTGCTTTCCTCGCCTGGGACATCGTAGTGTCGCGACGTCCCGCCAACACACGGCTGCCGACCTGACACCATGAAACCGACTGCGACCCAGCAACTTCAACTCAACCATCGTTCGGTACGGCACTTTCAGCCGCGGCCTCTCGATCCAGGCCTGCTCGAGTCATTGATTCGCTGCGGTCAGGCTGCGGCGACATCGAGTTTCATCCAGGCCTATACGGTGATCCGGGTGACCCGCAGCGAGGCCAGGGCGGCGATCGCAGCAGCGGCCGGGGGCCAGTTGTGGATCGAGCAGGCGCCGGAGTTCCTGGTGTTCTGCGCCGACCTGCGGCGAATCGACGGCGCCTGCCGGCGAAACGGAAAAGGGCCGCTGGAGGGGTTTTCCGAACATGGCCTGGCCGCTATCGTCGATGTCGCCCTGATGGCACAAAATATTCTGCTCGCCGCGGAGTCGCAGGGTCTGGGCGGTGTATTTATCGGCGGCATACGGAACTCACCGCAGGTCGTTGCCGATCAACTCCGCCTGCCAGAGCTGGTGATGCCGGTGTTCGGTATGTGCCTGGGCTGGCCTGACGAAGAAAACCCGGTCAAACCCCGTATGCCGGTCGGTTACGTGCTGCACCAGGACACCTATCGCGAACTGTCGGAACAGGAGGTGTCCGACTACGACCGCATGATGGCTGATTACTATGCGGGGCGCGGCAGCAACGTCAAACTCTGCGACTGGAGCAGCGCCGTGGCCACGGCGATGCAGGGCAAGAAACGCGAGCACATGCTCGAATTTCTGCGCGCCCGCGGCTTCTTTCGCCGTTGAGCGGGGTGTTCAGGGCTTTCGTGATGGTACGTTGGGGAACTCACCCAGAAACCGCGTTTTCCAGATCGCGCCGCTGCGTTCGCGCTCTTCGGTGGTGGTGAAACGGTAGTCATAGGCCAGTACGCGCAGGTAACGTGGGCCCTGCCGGGGGAACGGGTTGTGTTGCAGCAATCCGGTGACTGTTGCCGAATTGGTATGCAGCCGCCACAGGAAGTTTTCGAACCAGCGGCGCATGTACGCATCCTGCGGTGGCACGAACCACATCATCCAGTCCAGCCGAGGGTGCAGGGGAACGATGAACCTGGGTCTGTCGGTCGCCGCGTTCGGCTTGTAGCGAAACCGGTATTGCTGCCAGACACGCCCGTCCATGCTGCCCTCGACCATGAGTTCCTGACGCTGCGTCTGCATGTTGGGAAATACGTGATAGACGTTGCCCAGGCCATAGGCGGTCACCCAGTTGACCACGGCGTTCCAGCTGCCGGTATCGCGCCTGCCAGTGACGAAATCGTGGATCGTGGTGGCACTCGTCCACAGCAAAACTGCCGCAAGCGGTGGCAGCAGCGCCTTCAGCGCCAGGCCGCGCTGCGGCTGCGAGACGCGGTCGCCGCGCAGCCAGCGCGGCATGACGCTGCGCAGGGCCTGGTCGTCGAGCAGGAACAGGCACAGCGCGATGGTCAGCAGGTTGATGAAGTTGTGGTTGCTGGTGAGGATGATCAGCACCTGGATGGTGATCGTGGCGAGTGCCGCGAACAGCCGGAAGGGGCGCGGAAGGAAGATAAAAAACGGCACCAGCAACTCGACGAACAGGGTGAATCCGGTGCCGGCCCGCAGCAGCCACTCGGGGAGCTGGTGGGCGTACCAGGACCCCATATGCGGCAGGGGCTGGGTCTCGAAGTAGTACCTGAGGGTGGTCAGGTTGGCCCACGTCGGGTCCTCCGTGAGAATCTTCGACAACCCGGAGAGGAAGCGCAGCCGAAACAGCAGCCAGTGAAACAGGAATACCAGCAGGCGGTTGGGTCCGGCGGTCAGGAAGATCGACAGGAACCCTGCCTCGAGCAGCAGGTAGTCCCATTGGAAATTGAAGAACACCTGGCCGACGCGAAACAGTGAGAGGTACAGGACGAACAGCGCGATGGTGGACAACAACGGCCGCCATCCAGCCAGCAACATGACCGAGAGAACACAGCCGGCATAAGCGGCGGCGAGCAGACTGGTATCGCTGTGATCGAGCCAGAACAGCGTGGGAAAGCGAACCCAGGCGACCGTGCCGAAACGCTGTTGCAGTTGGCCCAGGTAGTCACCCGCGGGCAGTATCCCCCCTTCGCCCACCAGACCCGTGATCTCCAGGGCGACGGAGACGAATGCCGCCAGGTAGATCAGGGCGAGAAGACGCAGAAACAGGGCGCCGGTCAACGCATAGCGGGGATCTGTCTCCAGCAGGAACGAAAACCAATGGCCAGGTGAGAGTCGTTGCACGATATCGCTCGCTACCAGGGTCGGGGTCCGATCGGTCGCACTGTCTGTCGTGTTATTTTACATCTTGATAAAGTGCTTGAACAAAAATGCGATGTAACCGACGGAAAAATAAGGCAACACGGCCTCGCGGCATGGAATCTGCTATCCGAGTGACATGCTGACCAAGACCGAATCGACATTGCCTGGCGGAAGAGTGTCCGCAGTGCTACGCATGGCCCTGGTGCTGTGTGTGCTGCAGGGCAGTGTACTCGCCGCACCGCGGCTCGCGCCCCCCGAGCTGACCCAACAGGCGCTGCGTTACCTGCACGCCGAAGGGGTGGAACGCGACCTCGACCGCGCGGTCGTTTATCTGTGTGCTGCAGCGCGCAAGGGACACGGCCCCGCGGCCTTCGAGCTGGGCTGGTTGTACCTCCAGGGCCGCGGCATGACGGGTGATGAGGCGCTGGCGGCCGCGTGGCTGCATGAGGCACAGAGGCTCGGGGAGCAGCCGCCACAACGGCTGATGGCCAGTTTGCCGGCGGTACCGGATGAAACGCCGCGCTGCGTCAGTGCCAACGGCACGGATCTGCAATTGCACGATGCGCGCCGTGCCGATCTGGTGCTTGCGATACACGAACTGGCGCCGCAGTTTGATCTGGACCCGGCCCTGGTGCTGGAGGTGGTGAGGGCCGAGTCGGATTTCGATCCGCGCGCACGCTCGCACAAGGGGGCGCTCGGGCTGATGCAGCTGATCCCGGCGACCGCCAAACGGTTCGGGGTCAAGGACCCGTTCGAGCCGTTGCAGAACCTGCGCGGCGGCATGGCCTACCTGCGCTGGCTGCTGCAGCGCTTCGACGGCGATCTTGCGCTCACACTGGCCGGCTACAATGCCGGTGAGGCGGCGGTGGAGCGCTTTGGTGGTGTCCCGCCGTACGCCGAGACACAGGCCTATGTGGGGCAGATCATGCGGCGCTACGGCAAGCAACGCCAGGACGAGCCGCTGATCTGACGGTCAGTCGGGTGTTTGCGTCCTGCGCCTGCGCGTTCAGTAACGACCGTGCTGCTTGCTGATGTAATTCGACATCTCCACGTACTGCGCGTTCATCTTGCCCAGGATTCGATGTGCCGCTCGCACCACGGCCCGCATCACCTGATACACGAGTTCGGGATGTGGGCCGATCAGGCCTTCGAGATCGTGTCGGTCCAGCCCGATCAGTTCGCATTGCGTCAGTGCGCGAATCCCGGCGCTGTGTGACACGCCGTCGACGAATCCCAGGATGCCTGCCATGTCGCCGCTGTGCAGCAGCTGCAAAGTGACGGACTCGCCGCCACCTGTCGGCTTGATGACCTCCAGGCTGCCGCTCAATACCATGTACAGCGTATCGTCGCTGTGCCCTTCTTCGAGCAGCGTCGACCCGACGTCCAGACAGATTGCGCTGGCGGTGTCGGCAATGATCTGACACTGCCGGTCGGTCAGGTCGAGACCGAGAGGTGATTCACGGATGGATCGGGCGCTGACGATTGCGCCCCCATTGTTGCTGGCCATGTCTTTCTCCCCCACGCCCGAAACGGGCGTTTCCCCTGTTCCAAGTATAGTGAGCGCTTCAGGTTGTCGATTGCGCCGGATCAGTCGCTTATGACCCCCTGTAACGCATAGAACCCGTTCAGGTGCCTGGATTCCAGGTCCGGGGGGCGACGAGATGCAGCCACGGCAGCAGCAGATAGGCGGCGACCGCGATCGCCGTCAAACCGCTGAACCCTGCTTCCATCGCCAGCAGTGGCGCCGCGGCCGCGGCGATGACCGATGTGCAGCCGTTGATCCCCCATGCCCATGGCACCAATCCGGCAGAGGCTTGGCCCAGCGCGTGCAGGCCGAGGGGGAAAGGCATCCCCATTGCGAAGGCCAGCGGCGCCAGCAGCAACAGCACCAAGGCGGCCCGCAGTGCCAGCGGCCATGTTGCCAATCCGGCCAGCAGTGTTGGCAGCACAAGGACGTAAGCGAGACTGAACAGCAGGATCGACGCCACGGCCAGACGGAGCAGAGATGCTGTCCGTAATTTCGTCTGGCGCTGCGACCACAGACTGCCAAGCCCGGCAAAGACCAGGAAGGCGGCAAGCACTGCGGTGGTGGCATACACGGGGTGGCCGAGAAACAGCTGCAGGCGCTGGATCCAGGCAATCTCGATGAACAGAAAGGCAATGCCGAGCAGTGCGAAATAGGCGAAGGCGCGGGGTTTCAGACTTTTTCCGGCGGCCCTGTCCGGTGTCGTTGGTGCTGGCAGCCAGTGCAGGGGTATCAGGATCAGTGAAGCACCGATCACCGCGGCAAACAGCAGGGTGGTGACGCCGATCAGCAGGCCACTGTCGACGCTTGCCAGCCGTGCAGGCGCGCCGCTGCCCAAGGCCCTCCAGAGCTCGTGCCAGGGGGTGAAGCGGTATGGATACGGCCGGTCGTCACTGACCGCCTGCAGGCGCAGCGCGGCGCTGCCCGCCGGCAGTCCCGATGCACCGCCCAGGATCCCGACGGCGCCCTGGTAGAAAAACGGCTCGGACAGCTGTTGATAGCGGTTGACCTCACCGGGCTGGATGTCCGGCAGCCAAACCAGGTCAAAGCCGCGCCCGCGCGAAAATGCCCGGATTTCCGCCAGCTGCGGCCGGGTCAAAGGCGACTTGGAAACCATCATATTGAAGCGCTGCCACCCTCGGATCACCGCGATGTGCGATGCCGGGTCCCCGGCTCCCGACTCCTGCAACGCGACCCGAGCCGTGTCGATGGCATGCAGCAGCAGACGTGGCGGTACCCGCGTGTTGCCGTCGATCGACAGCAGTCCTCCCGGCGTCAGATGGCGCAAGTAGTCGCTCAAGGCTCCCGTCGTGAGATCGAAACCGGTGTTGAGGGCGTCCAGGCCGGCCGGGTCGCTGTGTACGCCCACGACGATCAGGTCGAAGAGCGCACCGGTGCCGGCCAGGAAGGCGCGTGGCGCCTGGATATGCCAGCGTACCCGACTGGTGTCGCAGGCCCCAGAGCCCCGGTTCCGGTGAATCCCGCAGAGCGCGGCGGGTAGTTGCCTGTTGGACTCGACCGCGGTCACGGAGGCCGCACCCAGGTGCAGGGCCTGCTGGACGCTGGTACCGACGCCGGCATTGATCACGGCGACCTGCGGCGATTGCAGCACCCGGTAGGGCAACGCCGAGGTGAGGTCGCCCAGGTATCGTGCCGACATCGCCGTTTGCTCATCGTCGTCGATCGCGCCCACCAGATCGCCGTCGACGAACACGGCACGCTGGCGTGGCGGTTGCGCCGTGGCGTTGAGGCTTAGCCCGGGGGCGAGGCGAACAACGACCTCGTCATTACGCAACACGGTAACCAGGCCCTCGACACCATGGCTTGTGGTCTCGGTCTCCGCGCCCACTACCGACGATGCACGTGCCAGATCTTTGTATTCGGCGGGATGGATGGCGGGACGGGCGGATATCCAGACCATGACTGCCAGGGCGACCGCGATCGTCGTGACGCCGAGTGCGTGCCAATGCAGCTGGCGGGCAGCCAACGCGCCGACCAACAGGCCAAGTGCGAAAATCAGATAAAGGATGTCCGCGGGGTGGAGCCACGACAGCGCGACCAGCAGTAGCAATGCGCCCAGTCCGGCGCCCAGCAGGTCGTAGCCATACAGGCGTGGGATCTGATCCCGGTAGGTCGTCAGCGCCAGGCCGACGCAGTTGGCAGCGGCGAAAAACGGCACGGAGAGCAGCAGAAAGGTTCCTGCCAGGTACAACAGCTGGGCCGGCTCCCAGGAAAGTGCCTGGGGGTCGAACGGCAGGCGTTGGCCGAGGGCCGGACAGGCCAGGGACGACAGGCCGAAAAGCATCGCGTTGGCCACGAATACGGCGGCGAAGCGGCGTTCGAGTGCGTTCCGAAAGACCGCGATGAAGGTCCCACTGGCACCGAAACCCAGCAGCGCCAGGCTGATTGCAGTTGCCACCAGGTGATGCCAGTGCACGATCGCGAAAATCCGCAACAACAGGATCTCGTAACCGAGCGCTGCGGCGGAAATCAGGCCTACGGCGAGGGCCGGTGCGGCGGGGCTGTGGACTGGCATGGGTGAAGGCGTCGCGCGTCTGCCACCACTTTCAATGCTGGCCGGTCAGGGGTACGAAGGTGACCGGCAGCATCTCCCGGGTGCGGATCTCACCCTGTGCATCGCGAGTGACCAGCACCAGCTTCTGGGTCAGGTAGCGGCTGCCGATCGGTACCAGCATGCGTCCTCCCGGCTTGAGCTGTTGTAGCAGCGGCGGAGGAATGTGGTCGCTGGCAGCGGTCACGATGATGGCATCGAACGGTGCTGCCTCCTTCCAGCCGTGGTAGCCGTCACCGATCCTGGTCTTGACGTTGTAGTGCAGTGCATCCAGGGTGATGTGTGCGCGTTCGGCCAGTTCGGGAATGATCTCCACGCTGTAGACTTCGGCGCCGAGCGCGGCGAGCACCGCCGCCTGATAGCCCGAACCGGTGCCGAGTTCGAATACGCGGTCACCCGGCCCGATCCGCAACAGCTCGGTCATGACGGCGACGATCAGCGGCTGCGAGATGGTCTGACCGTGACCGATCGGCAGAGGCCGGTTTTCGTAGGCGTGGCGCCTTTGCTCATCCGGTACGAAACGGTGACGTGGCACCTCGTGGAGCGCGCGTCGCACGGCAGGGGTCAACTGTTCGAATCCCAGCTCCGAGCGCAGGTGCGAGATCTGCGACCCGACATCACCCCACAACGCGCGTTCGGCCTGCTCGACCAGGTCCCGATCTGCGGCAAAGATGTGACCGGTGCCCCCCGCCAGCAGTAGCAACGCGAAAAGGTAGCTGTATGTGTTGCGCATGGCAGATCCCACGTCGTGTCCATCTCGTTGAAGTATGGACCCTCGGGAGAGTACGCCCGGGTCCTGGCCTTGCCCGGGATCAAGCGCCCTGGCAAGCACTCACGTGAGTGACAGCGCGTAGAGATTCAGCAACAACAATGCGATGCCGAGGTAACCGGCGAGTTCGAACAATCGATCCTTGCGCCGGCGCGCATTGATGAACCGCTGTTTCGTCGCGGCGATAGCGGCCCGCGCGGTGTCGGAGAGTGCCGGATCGAGGTAGATACCCCGGTGTTTCAGATCCAGGGCATCGACGGCGGCGATCGCACGCTCGAAGGCCACGCGGTAGATCCGCGTCTGCAGATCGAGCAACCGCCAGCGAAGGATCTCGTGGGTGTGCATCAAGGCGGCATCGCCGTCGTTGAAACGTGCAACGTATCGCACTCGCCGATCGCCCGGCGGCTGTGCCGACGTATGGGGTGGCTCCGGAGTGAGCGTCAGGCGCACCAGTCCAGGTCGTTCCTGATGGGTTTCGACAGCGAGATAACCGGCCTTCACAGAGATGCCCTGCGTTGCACGATAGGTCTCCAGTGTGAACCGCCACCGCCAGCTTGCATAGTGGCCGGCGATGCAGCACGGCGGCTCAGTCGGTGTCGTCCTGCGGCGGCCACAGTACATTGACCACCTCGGTACCGGCCGCGAGCGTATGGCAGGTATTTATGAAGTCCGGTGGCGGCGCGACGCTGTCCGCCAGGTGTTCGCCCGTCTCACCGCGCCAGGCGTATACCGTCTGCACGGCGGTGGTCGCGAGAGGCCCCAGCAACTCCACCAGGTGGGTGCAACCCCAGCGCCCGCCCAGCAGCAGACGCACCTTGGCGGTCCATCCCGGTTCGATACGTTGACCGACGAGTTTGCCGAAACGATCGGGGAAATTCGGGCAGGGCGGGTAGGGCGCATGCACAGTTCTGGCGTCGATTGCCTGAACGGTGAGATCGGAATCGACGGTCATCCGCAGCCACATCTCGTGCAGGTGTTCGCCAGGTGCGATCGTGCCGCGACCGAAAGTCGCCATTTCCTCGGTCCGTGTATCGACCAGGCTGCCCTCGATATCCCAGAGACCGTCGTGGCGGCGGTATCCGCGGCATTCGATGCGCCTCGTATGCACCAGGGAGCGCTTTTCAGGTGGTGGTAGTGGCATTAATCAGCCTTCATAAACAGTAGGTTACGATTGATATGCTGCAATGCACAAAAAATTGTGCTCAGGGGGTTGACAAACAGTGGAAGGGACCGATATTGTGCACTGCAACAATGTTGCGCTGCACAATTCACTTGTAACACGACTCGGGAGAGA